>NZ_QJHA01000039.1:0-4211 GCF_006334525.1 Wolbachia endosymbiont of Leptopilina clavipes | reverse complement strand
AGAAGAGGCTTTACACGAGATAAGCAAAAGCAAGCCATTGTATGCAAATAGAGTGTCGGAGGATATAGAAAAAGCAGTAGTTGAAATAGCAATAGAGTTTCCAGCATACGGACAAGAAAGAGCAGCAAACGAACTGAAAAAGAGAGGAATTCTCATCTCTGCAAGTGGAATAAGATCAGTGTGGCAAAGAAACGATCTTGAAAATTTTAAAAAGAGGTTAAAGGCATTAGAAGCAAAAGTAGCTCAGGATGGTATCATTTTAACAGAAGAACAGATAACAGCTCTAGAAAAGGCTAAGGAAGAAAAAGAGGCCCATGGAGAAATTGAAACAGAGCATCCAGGATACTTAGGTAGCCAAGACAGTTATTATGTTGGTAATATCAAAGGTATTGGACGAATTTACCAGCAAACCTTTGTTGATACCTATTCCAGAGTTGCTTTTGCTAAGCTTTACACAGAAAGGACTGCTATCACAGCTGCAGATCTTCTTAATGATAGGGTAGTACCGTTCTTTGATGAACAGAAAGTATCATTGCTACGTGTTTTGACGGATCGTGGTACAGAGTATTGTGGCAGACCTGAAAATCACGCTTACCAGCTATATTTAGGGGTAGAAAATATTGATCATTCTCGAACCAAAGCTCGTTCTCCACAGACTAATGGCATATGTGAAAGGTTCCACAGAACTATGCAAGATGAATGTTACAATATTATCTTTAGAAAGAAAATTTACACCTCTTTGGCAGAACTTCAGTTAGACGTAGACCATTGGGTGCATTCTTACAATAGATCTAGACCGCATTCAGGTAAATATTGCTATGGTAAGACTCCTATGCAAACCTTTTTTGATAGTATGCATATTGCTTATCAGAAAAATATTGATAGCATTAAACAGGATGCTGATTTTGGTTTTGACTTTGTTAATTCTTCTGTCAGTTAATTCATGCTTGTCAGATTAAGTCTAGACTATTACAAGATAGGCTCATATTTTTCATCCTTTTGAATATGATCTTTTTTGCAAAATTTGTATAGTAGCTTCCCCGCAAACAGAGCTGTAATCAATGCTGGAACTATAGAACCAACAATCCCACCCATTACCAATGGTGATAGAGTTGTAAAACTGAGCGCTAAGCCTGTAAGTGCTCCTATTGATGTAGCTATACCTAAGGTAAATAACATTATTTTAGTATTATTATTCATATAACCTCCTTAATTAATTTTCTAAAAAACTTTTAGCTACTTTGAGTATAGCTGAACTACTAGTTGAACAGGGGAAGGAAATTTTTATGTTAAAATTAAAGAGCGGGAGAAGGGGTTCGAACCCTCGACCTCAACCTTGGCAAGGTTGCGCTCTACCAACTGAGCCACTCCCGCAATGAAAATTTACTTATTCTTATTATAGGTGCATATCATAATTTGTAAACCCATGCATATGAAAAATATGGGAGCCAATCTTCTATGATCTTTTCGTATACTTAAAACTCATTTTGATTATTATATGTGTCATAAAACATATTAAATTTATGAGAATATTTATATATAAGGACGACCTGCCAGCCAGTGCAATACCGAATGATATAAAATCTATAGCTGTTGATACAGAGGCAATGGGGCTACTGCATAGCAGAGATAGATTATGCCTTGTTCAGCTCTCTTTCAATGATGGCAACGCTCACTTAGTTCAATTCAAAAACGATTATACAGCTCCAAATTTGAGAAAAATATTAGAGGATAAAAATATAACCAAAATATTTCACTTTGCGCGATTTGATGTGAGTATAATACATTACTACCTGCAAACTTGGGCACTGCCTTGCTATTGCACGAAAATAGCCTCACGTTTAGTTCGCACCTACACAGATAATCATAGCTTAAAAGAGTTGTGCTTAGAACTACTTGATATAAAATTAAATAAGCAACAACAATCTTCTGATTGGGGAAATGAAATTTTAACAGACAAGCAAAAAAGTTATGCTGCATCTGATGTTTTATATCTCCATAAAATAAAGGAAAAGCTAGATTTAATGCTAGAACGTGAAAATAGAAAAGAATTAGCCGAAAAGTGCTTTGAATTTCTTCCTACTCGTATTGAGCTAGATTCAATGGGTTGGGGGAGTGTAGATATCTTTAATCATCGTATGTAATCACTTCACTTGAATCCAGAAAAATTTAGTTGATCAGCTGTTAATTGATACGCTATATTTATAAAAATTTAGGTATTTTATGAGTGATGATATTAAAGCGGTAAATGATCAAAATTTCGAATCTGAAGTTGCTAACCACAAAGGATTTGTGCTGGTAGATTTTTGGGCAGAATGGTGTGGACCATGCAAAAGTCTGATGCCACGTATCGAGCAATTGGCTGAGGATAGAAAAGGCAAGATCAAGATCTGCAAGTTCGACATAGATGGAGAAACTGAGGTGCCAAGTAAGTATGGAGTTCAATCTATACCTACTTTAATCATATTTCAAGATGGTAAGGAAATTGCACGCAAAATTGGCGCAATAAATGATTTACACAGTTGGGTTGATAGTGAAATAAGCGAGTAGACAAATTTCCTTTTGCGTGTATTATAGGTGTTGATAAAAGGGATTGTAGCTCAGTCGGTTAGAGCAGTTCGCTCATAACGAATTGGTCGTAGGTTCGAGTCCTACCAATCCCACCACTATTGATACAATTGCAAGGCCTACTCTCTTACGTAAAATTTTGCCTTGTTATAGTACGTGGTTGTTAGTGTTTGAAAACTCCATGATATTAGATTCCTTGCATAACTGGAATTCAAAAGTTCCAGCGCGGTTTTCTTATTGGATCCCAGCTGGAATAACACTTGGTTATGCAAGAAATCTATTGTCAAAAAAAATTACTTCCGCATATTTTGAATCTGATTATAATGACAATTAGAGATATTTTAAGAGCTCAAAATCTATCTTTGTCTGCAGACTTTCAGTTAACTTTTCAATAAAAAACGTAGCGTATCTTTTTCAGCGTATACACACGTCTGTCATATGTGCGCTGCATTTTTTTCTAATCTTTTTATACAGGAGGATTTTATGTCCAGAATTCCAGATACTTGACCTTTACTTTAGCTAATAACAGGCGCCTGTGATTTTTATAAAGAAAGTGTAGGAAATAACCAAAAACTGTTTCCAGGCATAAATTTGCCATGTATACCTAAAAATTAATTATATTAGCATAATATTCATACTTATATGCTAATATTAATATTCTTTGAATTGAAGAATATTATGGAACAACAAGCATCAAACAAAGATATAGGGATTAAATTTAGACAGGATCAATGTAAGCAGAAATGCCATTCCTACAAAACAAAACTGACAGACCAAGAATGCCTAGATAAATGCTATGAGAAGTACGTTTCTAAACTTTATCCACAAATTAGTGAGAAATTATTAGCTAGTGAAAACAATCTCTATGATGAAAGCACAAAATTATCACTTATGGCAGATACTCTAGATGCAATGTTTTTTTTAATCACAAAAGAAACACTTATTTCAATATTTGCAGAGATGTTAGCTTTTTAGATATATTCTGACTTATTGAATAATTCTTTAAATTGGTAAAATACTGTTTCTTTTCCTCTATTTCTTTTTCACTATTCTTTCCACATATCGCTTCTGTTTTTATCTCTGATTCTCTAATTGCACATAAGTCAACAATAATTTTTACACAAATCAAAATAGCATATTTCCTCCGTAATCTTTAATAATTTTACATAGATTAAGTAGCATGCTTCCATGGTTCTCTCCGCGGTCTGATATGGCTAGTTTAATTTTAGCCAAGCCGCACTATACTTGTTAGGGCGGAAGTGGATGGCAACATGTTGTTTACGAAGTCTACGCTTCAACCATAGCTCTTGCTTATCCCTTCCATCGGCATTACTATCTTTACCTTCAATAAAATTATTGTCCTATACTCCTTTAGTGTTTATTGATAATAAAATTCTGTTTTATCAACCAACATTCTATGCATAATTACAGCTAGTTTTCTTGCTAATGCAACTACTGCTTTCTTTATACCCTTCTTTTTTGCAAGCTTTATTCCCCAGCTTTTTAATTTGAATTTTTTCTTGCTAACTGTCAGTATTGTATGCGCAGCTTCATACAACATATTTCTACATTCTACTGGTCCCATCTTTGATATGCTACCATGACGATTAACTTCTCCAGAAGCGTACTGTCTTGGCGTCAAT
>NZ_QJHA01000020.1:0-17990 GCF_006334525.1 Wolbachia endosymbiont of Leptopilina clavipes | reverse complement strand
TCGTCCAATACCTTTGATATTACCAACATAATAACTGTCTTGGCTACCTAAGTATCCTGGATGCTCTGTTTCAATTTCTCCATGGGCCTCTTTTTCTTCCTTAGCCTTTTCTAGAGCTGTTATCTGTTCTTCTGTTAAAATGATACCATCCTGAGCTACTTTTGCTTCTAATGCCTTTAACCTCTTTTTAAAATTTTCAAGATCGTTTCTTTGCCACACTGATCTTATTCCACTTGCAGAGATGAGAATTCCTCTCTTTTTCAGTTCGTTTGCTGCTCTTTCTTGTCCGTATGCTGGAAACTCTATTGCTATTTCAACTACTGCTTTTTCTATATCCTCCGACACTCTATTTGCATACAATGGCTTGCTTTTGCTTATCTCGTGTAAAGCCTCTTCTCCTCCTGTTTCATACAGTTCTTTGAAGCGGTAAATGTATCCCTTGAATATCCCATTACTTTACACGCCTGTGATACATTTCCTAATTGCTTTGCAAGTTCTAGCAATCCCAACTTTGGTTTTAGTATTTTTTCTTGTGTTGTATTCATATCTGACACTCCTTTAAAACTTGTCTATATTTTTATCTTACTTTGTTTGCTTGTCAGATCAAGTCTAGACTATTACACCTTATGCAAACGACACTTATTTGCGTGAACTTCATCGTTTAGATTGCGCTCAATTGCTCTTAGCTCTTCTTGCTTTTGTGAAACTATGTATTCTATTACTTCGTCATTTTTTGTGATAAATTCAGCATATTTTTCTAGTAATTTTGCATCTAATTTATCTGTTTTTGCAAAGTGGTTGCAGGCTTTTGCAAATGCATATACCCGATTTGGGTGAGCTCTGTGAACAGCTATGTTATATTCCCGTAACAACTTTATGACAAGTTTTCATAACCACCTGTTGATTCTACTACACATAACCTAACAAATACGTTAACTATTTTTGACTTTATAAACTCAGATATAGCTCTTTCTACATTTTCTATACGCTGATGTTTATTGTTAATTGAGATATCAAGTGTTTCTTTTGA
This sequence comes from Wolbachia endosymbiont of Leptopilina clavipes, assembly GCF_006334525.1. Lineage (NCBI taxonomy): Bacteria > Pseudomonadati > Pseudomonadota > Alphaproteobacteria > Rickettsiales > Anaplasmataceae > Wolbachia > Wolbachia endosymbiont of Leptopilina clavipes. The sequence goes on along the minus strand of NZ_QJHA01000020.1, from coordinate 16,960 downwards.
AACATCAATACCAATGAAAACTGTTCTAGCCATTTTTGTACCTATAAATATAATCAAATAATAATGTAAATGTTGTACAGGATTGTGATTCGATCTTTTTGATCCCCCTACCGTTCGTACTCCATTTTTTAAAGCAAGGAGTGTACTGAGATGCCTACGATTTCTATCAATCAATCCAATTGACAGTATCACTCCTTGCTCATTATAGCCTTGCGGCTTTGATTTAATATACAATCCAGCCTTTTCGTCATCAAAAACATTGTAAAGTGTTTAGCTGGATTCCAGTGTCAAGCACTGACCATTTGCTGTTTTTACTCATAACTACCTTGTCTGGACGAATACGAAAACAAGTAGCTAATTATCGCATAAAAAAAAGAAGATGTAGAATATCTTCTTTTTTGTGATTAAAGATATATTAAATCTTGATTGTGTATTTCCTCTGCTATAAGCGATAATTTTTCGCTCTCATCAAAGAGACTTTTTGCGCTAGCTGCTAATTTCTCACTAATTTGTGGTAGACATTGTCATAATATACTCCTTAAATTTTTAAAATATATTTATGTTGGTATACAAGTATCAATATTACATTAATATAATAACTTTTTAGGCATGAGTGACAAGCTGAAGTGGTTTTTAATTACTCAAAAAACAGAAACGTTTCTATTTCCTACACTTTCTAAAACCATAGGTACCAGTTGGTTTTTAGCTAAAGTAAAGATCAAGTATCTGGAATTCTGGACATAAAATCCTCCTGTGTAAAAAAGAGTTAGAAAAAATGTAGTGCACATACGACAGATATACACTGAAGAATACATTTTTTAATAAGTTTGATTAAAAAGTCTGCAGACTAAAGATAGATTTTGAGCTCTTAAAATATCTCTATTTGTAATTATAATGAGATTGAAAATATGCGGAAGTAATTTTTATATGTTAACGGCTCACCCAACCTAATTAATCACTTGCAACCAGTGTCACATGTTGGAATTAGACCATCTAAAAACGGCTTCTCATGATAATTAAGCTTGGTCATATGAGAAAATTAAAGAGATCTTCAATCACATTTAAACAGCGCTTCAGCAAACTCTTTGCCAGTAAATTCCCTCAGGTCTTCTATACTTTCACCAATTCCTATAGCGTGTAATTTCACCTTATAAGCTTCTGCAAGCCCAATCACTACTCCACCTTTGGCAGTACCATCTAGCTTTGTTACAATTAACCCGGTAACACCAACCATTTTACTAAAGGCCTCTAATTGGCTATAAGCATTTTGGCCAGTAGTTGCATCAAGAACTAAAATAACATCATGAGGAGCAGTATCATCCAATTTCTTTATCGTTCTATGTATTTTTGACAGCTCTTGCATGAGATTTACATTGTTTTGTAGCCTTCCTGCTGTATCAATTAAAACAACATCAACGCTATCTTTTATCGCTTGATTTACAGCTCTATATGCCACACTTGCAGAATCGCTACCGTGCTCTCCAGTAACAATAGAGCAATCAGAACGTTCTGCCCAAATATTTAATTGCTCACTCGCAGCAGCTCTGAATGTGTCGCACGCAACAAGCATAACGGATTTTCCTTTTTCCTTATATTTATAGGCAAGTTTACCTATAGTTGTAGTTTTTCCATTACCATTCACTCCGCATACCATTATTATGTGTGGTTTTTTATTCAAAATGAGCGGCTGCACAACAGGGTTTAATATTGTTTCTATTTCGCTCATTAACTGCTGTGTGATAATGTTATGTTCAACTTCTGATTCAAATTTGATACTTGCGAGCTTATCAATAAGCAATCTAGAAGTTTTATGACCTATATCCATGCTAATCAGCAGCTCTTCCAGATCATCTAAAAGCGACTGATCTAATTTTTTTTTGCCAGAAAAAATATTTTTTACTCCATCACTAAAACGGGAGGAGGTTTTTAATAGTCCTTGATAAAGATTACTGAATAAACTCAAGAAATACTCCTTCTAAAATTACCATATAAAGAATGACATGCACTATATGTATTTGTAAAGTAAATACACTCGTAACCTATATATTTTGTGAGTAAAATGTACCGCTTGCTAGTGTATTTTACTTTAGTTTTTAACCTAAATATGTTATAATGTAAGTAATGGTTTACGGGTAATCTATGAGTTATAATGAGAAAATTTTAGATCATTACGAAAATCCAAGGAATGTTGGTTCTCTGGATAAAAATGATCCAAATGTTGGTACTGGTCTAGTTGGTGCACCATCATGCGGAGATGTAATGAAACTGCAAATAAAGGTCAACGATAAAGGTGTTATTGAAGACGCAAAATTTAAAACTTTTGGTTGTGGTTCTGCTATAGCTTCAAGTTCTTTGCTTACAGAAATGATCAAAGGAAAAACTATTGAGGATGTAACAAAGATAAAGAATACTCAAATAGTGGAAGAATTGTCTTTGCCGCCAGTAAAGATACACTGTTCAGTACTTGCTGAGGATGCTATAAAAGCTGCTATTCATGATTATCAAAATAAACAAAAACATTGAGGAATATGAGTGAATTTCAAGGAGTAAATTCTGTTAAAAAACCTATCACTCTAACTGCAAATGCAGTAGAGAGGGTAAGGTTTTTATTGGACAAAAAGAAGCATGCTAACCTTGAAGAAGCAATAGGAATAAGAGTTCTAATTAAGCAAAAAGGATGCTCTGGTTTAAAATATGATATTGAATATGCATATGATGTTCGTCCTTTGGAGTCGGTAATTGAAGAAAGCTGCAGTGATGATCAAAAAGTCAAGGTGCTGATCGATCCAAAATCTATCATGTTTATCCTTGGCTCTGAAATGGATTATGTAGAGGAAAAATTCTCATCAGGTTTTATTTTCAAAAATCCTAATGAGAAAGGAAAATGTGGTTGTGGAGAGAGTTTTCATGTCTAGCAACCATTTCACATTATTTGGAATTGAACCGGCTTTTAACATCAGCTTTGATGAGCTGGAGAAAAAATATATTGAGCTAAGCAAAACTGATATAAATGAAAGAGAGTCCAAAAATATGGAAAATATCAACAAAGCTTATCAGGTACTGAAGTCACCGCTAAGGCGTGCCGAACATTTGTTGGATCTTTTTGACGTACAAAGCAAAAAAGAGCATCTTGATCCTGAAATATTAAATGAATCAATGGAAATAAGAGAATACTTTCTAGACTGCGATGATTTACAATTTGCAAGTAGGATGATTGATGAAAAGGTAAAAGATTGTACTAAAAACCTAATTAATGCTTTTGCTACAAAAAATTTTGATGAAGCTGCTAAACAAGTTTTTAGATTGAGATATTTATATAAGTCATTTGAGGAGATGAAGGAAAATGCGGCCAGTTCAAATTTCTGAACCAAGTTCAAATGAGGTAGTTTTTGGTATAGATCTTGGAACTACTAACTCTTTAATTGCCATGGTAAATAAAGCTGGCAATGTAGAAATATTTAAAGATGAGCAAGGTCGTGAACTATTACCTTCTGTCATTTCATATGAAAAGGATGTACTAAAAGTAGGCTACGATGTTGGCGAAAACGCTATCTGCTCTGTAAAACGCTTAATGGGTAAAAGTGTTAAAGACTTGCATAAAGAAAATATCAGTTGTGAAATAGACAACGAAAGTGAAAAAATCATTAGAGTAAAATGCTCAGAGGAAAAGTATCTTACTCCTATTGAAATCTCTGCTGAGATATTAAAAGCTCTATGTGAGAGGGTAAAAAAATTCACAGGTATGAAAGTTAACAAAGCAGTGATTACTGTACCAGCTTATTTTGATGATTCAGCACGTAACGCAACCAAATATGCAGCAAAATTAGCTGGCATAGATGTTCTTCGCCTCATTAATGAACCAACCGCTGCAGCACTTTCTTACTCCATTGAAAAGAACAATAACAGTGGCATATATGCAGTTTATGACCTCGGTGGTGGAACATTTGACATTTCAATATTAAAATTACATCAAGGAGTGTTTCAAGTTCTTGCAGTTGGTGGTGATACTAAACTTGGCGGTGATGATTTTGATCATCTGCTTAGTTTAATCGTGCTTGAAAAGTATAGAGAACAGGTAGGTTTAAATAAAAAATGCTCTAGTGTCATCCCAGTGCTCCGACACTGGGATCCAGAAAGTTTGATTGCAAGTGAACACACCAGAAAGTTATATAATAAGAACTGGATTCCAGTGTCAAGCACTGGAATGACACCATCTGATACAACTACCTACAAATTACAACATTCATACACTAAAACTGGTATCTGCAATATACGTGCTATAAAAGAGTACCTAAGTGAAGATACCTCTGGCACTTTTGAATTCAGCATCAATGGTGAATTATTTAAGTGCAAAATTACCAAAGAAGAATTCGAGCAAGCAATCAATCCTTTGGTTAATAAGACTATAAATATAGTTACTCGTACTATAAGCAACATAGATCTTAAAATCGATGATATAAAAGGGGTAATTTTAGTTGGTGGCGCAACTAGAGTGCCATTAGTGCAAAATTCACTAATCAAACTCTTTGGCAATAAAGTGCTGAATGATGTGGATCCGGACAAAGCAGTTGCCAATGGGGCAGCTTTGCAGGCTCATTATTTAACTTCAAACTCAAAAGATAGGAATATTCTCCTTGATGTGCTGCCTTTATCACTTGGCATAGAAACTATGGGGGGAATAGTTGAAAAAATTATACCAAGAAATACACCACTACCAGTTTCAGAAATAAAAGAGTTTACAACTTACGCTAACGGGCAAACAGCAATGAAAATTCACGTTTGTCAAGGAGAACGTGAAATGATAAAAGATAATAAATCTCTAGCACGATTTGAACTCAAAGGTATACCACAATTGCCTGCAGGTTCTGCAAAAGTTGAAATAGGATTTACAGTTAGCATTGATGGAATATTGACTGTCACTGCAAGAGAAAAAACTACTGGAGTCGAACAGACAGTTGAAATAAATTCAAGCTCTGGCTTAAGTGAAGAAGATATTCAAGATATGGTCAATCAGTCAGTAAGTAACTTTGATGAAGACATGAAGGCTCGTTCCCTTGCAGAGGCTAAAATTAACGGTAACAAGCTCATACATCTAGTTGAAAATGTTTCCACTGAGCAAAAGTTAAAAATTTTACTACAGAACGCAAAAGACGCTTTACAGGAAAATGACTTAGACAACATTAATAATGCTATCTCTGAGTTAGAAAACTCTGCTTTAGAATTATGCGAATCAGCAGATAGATAGAGTTCATAAAACTTTGTGAAGTACCCTGTCAAATCTCAGAGCAATAGGTAACCTAAAATCAAACGGCAACCAATCAACTTTGCCTAATTTAAACGATAAACCAACCATGCTTACGCGCCCAACTATATTTTCAGTTGGTATTAACCCAATTTCAGAAAACCTGCTATCAAAAGAATTATTTCTATTGTCTCCCATAACAAAAAATTGATCATCAGGCACATAATAAACTGGAGTATTGTATGATAACTTATTAGAAAGATTATCTATTAGAATTTCATGCTCCTTGCCGCTCGGGAGTGTTTCGATGTATCTTGCTATATTACGCTTTGACTCATAATCAAAAAAATTTTCAATTTGTCTTCGCTTTACTTTCTGATCATTTAAATATAACTCCCCCTCTATCATTTGCACTTTATCGCCCGGTATTCCTATTACCCGCTTAACAAATCTAATGCTGTCATTTCTTGTAGGCTTGAAAACTATTATATCACCACGCTCCGGAGGGGTATAAAAGATTCTACCGCTAAAGATGTTTGGAGAAAATGGAAAAGAGTGTTTACTATAACCATATGAATATTTACTAGTAAAAATATAATCTCCCTCAAGTAGAGTGCTTTTCATTGAACCAGAAGGAATATGAAATGGCTCAAATAAAAAACTACGTATTGATAGCGCAATTAGTAGCAAAAAAAACAGTGAAGATAAAAACTTTCTCGTTCTTGCTATCCGGTTCTCTCTCAATTCTTTCAATTTTATTTTCTTTATAAATTTAAGCTTATCATAACACATAAAAGTGGTAATGTGAAATTTTACTCATGGGTGTTATTGCTCTTTTTCGAAAGTCGAAATAAGCTCTCAAGTAATTGACAGTGATTGATAACCAATAGACATCATTTGCTATGCAATATTGTATAAATCACAATGCTAGTTTTACTGAAAATTATACTATTTTAGATATAATTATAATATTTAAACTTAAGGTATAGGGATGAACCCTACAATTAGAAAGGTTTTTTGTATTCTACTTATAGTATTATTTATTTCTTTTTCTCATGTTGGAAGTGCTGCTAACTCTAATGACGATACAACTGCTCAAGTAATATGTAATATTATTGGCTACGTTTGGGGAATAGGTGGACCGCTTATGACCGTAGTGATAATAGGAGCAGCTTTACTTGCAATATTTGGTAGAATGCCGTGGCCCGCTCTTTTCGCCCTCGGTGTATTTGCGCTGTGTTTTTTGGCGCTAAAACTATTGTCATAAAAGTAATGGGTGGTATAAACTCTACAAATGCCTCTTTTATGGAAGAATGTGGAACGGGAGATAAAAAAAAGAGTCAATAGGGCTATTGCTTTCTAAAGCAGACTTGGTGCACAGCTTCAACTATATCTTCCACTTGTGGTAATGCTTTCTTTTCTAGGTTTGCAGCATAAGGTAAGGGGACATCCTTGCCGGTTACCCTTACGACCGGAGCGTCAAGGTAGTCAAATCCTTGTTCCATAACCATGGCTGAGAGTTCTGCTCCTATTCCTGCAAATGGCCAACCCTCTTCTATGCTTACTAATCTATTGGTCTTCTTAATAGAGTTAATAACTGTTTCAGTGTCAAGTGGTCTTAAGGTTCTGAGGTCGATAACTTCAGCTTCTATTCCTTCACTAGAGAGTAAATCTGCTGCATTTAACGCATCCATTAGTTTCAATGAAAAAGCAGTGATAGTTACATCCTTTCCTTCCCGTATAACAGCAGCTTTGCCTATCTCAAGTAGATAATCTTTATTTGATAGCTCAGAATCAGGAATCTCATGTTCATGCCCATAAGCGATCTCGTTTTCTAGAAATATTACTGGATTAGGATCACGAATTGCAGCTTTAAGCAGACCTCTACAATCAGAGGCAAAGTAAGGTGCTATTACTTTCAAACCTGGAACATGCGAATACCAAGATGCAAAGCACTGAGAATGTTGTGCGGCAACTCTTGCTGCAGCTCCATTTGGTCCGCGAAATACTATAGGGCATCCAAGTTGTCCACCAGACATATAATTTGTTTTTGCTGCGGAATTCACAATTTGGTCGATAGCTTGCATAGAAAAATTAAAAGTCATAAACTCCACTATTGGCCTAAGTCCAGCAAATGCTGCTCCAACAGCAAGACCAGCAAATCCATGTTCAGTAATGGGTGTATCAACTACCCTATTTTCTCCGAACTCTTTTAGTAATCCTTTCGTTACTTTATAAGCACCATCATACTCTGCAACTTCTTCACCCATGATAAATATATCAGGGTCATTTTGCATTTCTTCTCTGATCGCTGTGCATAAAGCTTCTCTTACACTTAAGATTGCCATTTGTAAACCTGTAGATTTCAACTGAAATAACTATATCAAAATTACCAGGAAGCGCACAAGTTAAGTTTTACAAGCATCATGTTGCATTGAGCATTGAATACTTACTTCTTTTAATTCAGTAGGTTGCGGTGATAGTGCGTATGTAACTCCACCGACTATCAATGAAGACATCACAGAAGTTGCAATCATCAATAGAATTGGTAATTGGAAGGCTATACTAAAGGCAACACCTACTGTCAACATGATTGCAAAGTTTACAGAAGCAATTTTTAAGAAAGACAGTTGTCCTTTTTCTGTTTTTTCTAGTAATACTTTATTTGCTTTGGTTTTGCTTAATTCACTATTAAGTGTTGTATTCTCGTTTTCCAGATCTTTTATTTTTTGCTTTAGTGATTGATTCTCTTTACTGAGCTTATCAACTATTTCTAACCGAGTCTCATGTCCAGCTACGTCACTCTTTGATTTTTCTAGTTCTTTCTCAACATGTTTTAATTCTTTACCTGGCTTTTCTAACTTCCGAATTTGGCTATCTTTCAACTGAACTTGAGTTTGCAGGCTTTCTAAAGTTTGGTTATCAACTTCATTAGCTGCCCCGTCGTAATTTATTTCGGAGTAGGAAGAAGTATCAAACGTAGTTTCAAGTGCTAAACCGGTTGTCGTCACTACTAACTCTTTCACCAATGGGAGTCTGTTTACCACTAATGTAACACTTCCTATTTGCGGTGACTCAAATTTTTCTACCATATTCTTAACACCAGCATGTAAGTATTGCTCACTTACTATACTGTCACTACTTCCACACGTAACAGGAGCCTGTGCACCACTACGTATGGTATCATATTGTTTCACAGAATTTATAACATCTGCTGGTGCAGCAGTTTTTTTCTCATGCTTTGTACAAAAATTTTGTTCTGCTTCCTTTAACATTTTTACTATAGCTTCTTTATTTTCTATATTACCAACCACCTCCCTTGGAGTCTTATTTTTGCTTTTTAATGAAGGATTAACTCGATCATCACTTAGTAGTTGTTTTACCATGCTTTCATGTCCACAAGAAGCAGCAATATGCAAAGCAGTTAGCCCATCATTTTTAGAGCCATCTTTTACTCGAGCGCTAACACTTGCTTTCTTTTTTAGTAAAAGTTCCACTATTAACATATTGTTGCATGCTGTAGCAAGATATAACAACGTCCAATCTTCTGCAGCTTCTTCTGAAATTTTTATACTAAATTGATGTTCTTTACTAAAATTTTTACTAAACTTGTTGTACTCTCCTTCATCTTTTCCTTTTAACTCATTCTTTATTTTTTCAAGTAAATTATCTTCATCCAAATCGCTACTTTCACTTACCTCATTTATTATTTCAAAAAACTTCTCCTTCTCTATTGCCATAACCTTTCCCTCTCAATTTATTTTTATCACTGCATAATCTCACAAAAAAGTTAAATTTATCAAAATTCTATATTTTATATAAAATAAAATTTCCTGTTTCCAAAAATTGGTAAGCATGTTTTTGATGAGATTGTAGAAAACATACTTTTATGACACCATTTGTTGTACGAACTAACTTGGCGAAAACAGATGTTCATATAGTTGTGTGGCAAAATGTTTTGCACTAGTTATGCTACTTCGTTTTCCATAACAGTTGAAAAAATTAGTAGCAAGTTGTTGTGAGTTTATGTATTTTGAGGCTGTAATGGTCAAAGGTACATGAAGTATGATCAGAGTTAAAGGTGCAAGAGAGCATAATTTGCAGGGTATTGATGTCAATATACCAAAAAATAAGTTAGTTGTTATAACTGGACTAAGTGGTTCTGGTAAGTCTAGCCTTGCATTCGATACGATTTATGCAGAAGGCCAACGCCGATACGTCGAAAGTCTATTGGCTTATGCACGTCAATTTCTTAATATTCAAGATAAACCAGATGTTGAGTCAATCACAGGCCTCTCTCCTGCAATATCAATTAATCAAAAGTCGATCTCAAAAAATCCAAGATCAACTGTTGGAACCGTTACTGAAATTTACGATTATGTACGTTTGATGTATGCACGAGTGGGAATACCTTATTCGCCTGTAACTGGGTTGCCAATAACGAAACAGGCTGTATCTCAAATTGTAGATACTATTATAGCATTACCTTTAGAAACTAAAATATATATACTTGCTCCTATTGTGCGTGGCAGAAAAGGAGAGCACTTCAAAGAGATGTTGGAAATTAAAAAGCAGGGTTACGTGAGACTAAAAATAGATGGTGAAACATACAATATAGATGACTTGCCTAAACTCGACAAAAACAAGAAACATGATATTTTTGTTATTGCAGATAGAATCTCCATGTCAGATGATATAGGAAATCGACTACCAGGCAGTATAGAATCAGCATTGAGGCTGGGCCATGGCTTAATGTATGCAGAAATAGTGAACTTACCTGATAACCACAATTCCGAGTATAAAAATGGTCAAACTTTAACTTTCTCAGAGAATTTTGCATGTCCTGAGTCTGGCTTTACTCTTGAAGAAATAGAGCCAAGATTGTTTTCTTTTAACAGCCCCTACGGTGCATGCAGTTCATGCAGTGGGCTCGGTAAAAAACTAAGTGTTGATGCAAAGCTAATAGTGCCAGACGAAACGCTCTCGATATCTGAAGGTGCTTTAAAGCCAATTGGATCAATGTTCCGTCAAGTGCATACAAACTATGGATTGCTAAAAAATGCAATTCTATCACTGGCTGAAAATTGCAAATTTAGCCTTGATGTTCCGTGGAAGAATATAGACCAAAAAGTGAAGGATTTAATACTTTTTGGCTCTAGAGAAATGAAATTTCAAGGTTTGGTCAGTATCCTAGAACGCCAGATGGATTACGATGCATCACTTATTGATAGGTATTGTTCTGTTACTGACTGCAAAGAATGTGCTGGCTATAGATTGAGAAAAGAAGCACTTACAGTGAAATTTGACGAAAAACATATAGGTGAAATATCAAGGCTCAGCATCGATGAATCCCTTAAGTGGTTTGGAAATTTATCAGACAAACTTACAGAACAACAAAGGCAAATTTCAAATAAAATATTAAACGAAATAATCAAAAGGCTGACATTTTTAAAGAATGTAGGGCTAAATTACCTTACACTTGACCGTGAATCTAGCACTCTCTCTGGTGGTGAAAGCCAGAGGATCAGGCTTGCTTCGCAAATTGGCTCTGGTTTAACAGGAGTGCTATACGTGCTTGATGAGCCCTCAATTGGCCTTCATCAATGTGATAATGATCGATTAATTACCACACTTAAAAATCTGAGAGACATGGGTAATACTGTGATTGTTGTTGAACATGATGAAGACACAATAATGGCTGCTGATTATGTGATTGATATTGGTCCTGGAGCTGGCGTGAATGGAGGAAAAATCGTTGCAGAAGGAACACCAGATCAGGTACAAAAAAATTCAGAAAGCATAACAGGACAGTATTTAAGTGGAAAGAAGGAAATTTCAATTTCAAAAAGAAGAAAGCAAACAACTCAGTTCATAAAGGTAGTTAATGCTTGTGAGAACAACTTAAAAAATATAAATGTTGAATTTCCTATAGGGAATTTTATTTGTGTTACTGGAATATCAGGAGGAGGGAAATCAAGTTTAGTGATAGAAACATTATATAAATACTCAGCACACAAGATAAATCATTCATCTGCAAGGCATGGTCAATGCGACAAAATAGAAGGCCTTGAGTATATAGATAAAATTATAGAAGTTGATCAATCGCCAATTGGTAGGACCCCAGCATCAAATCCAGCAACATATGTTGGTATGTTTACTCACATCAGAAATTGGTTTGCAGGTCTCCCAGAGTCGAAGGCACGAGGTTACAATATAGGCCGATTTTCATTTAATACCAAGGGAGGAAGATGTGAAGCTTGTAAAGGTGATGGGCATTTAAAGATCGAGATGCATTTCCTACCGGACGTTTATGTGAAATGTGAGCAATGTAGAGGACAGAGGTATAACCGAGAAACATTGGAAGTTATTTACAAGGGAAAATCAATTTCTGATGTGCTTGATATGACAATAGATCAAGCATGTGACTTTTTTGAAAATCTTCCAATGATAAAGGAAAAGTTGATTTCTTTACAGGAAGTAGGGCTTGGCTATATAACGCTTGGACAGTCGTCAACAACGTTGTCCGGGGGTGAAGCACAACGAATAAAGCTGTCTAAGGAACTATCAAAGCGATTTACCGGGAAAACATTGTATATTCTCGATGAGCCAACAATTGGGTTACATTTTGAAGATGTAAATAATTTACTGAAAATACTCCATAGGCTAGTTGATTTAGGAAATACTGTTATAGTTATTGAGCACAATTTACATGTTATAAAAACTGCTGATTACATAATAGATATTGGTCCAGAGGGTGGAGTAAAAGGTGGCGAAGTGGTTGCTGTAGGAACTCCAGAAAAAGTTGCACAGACTCCAAAAAGCGTTACAGGCAAGTATCTTAAAACATATTTATTGGATCAAGTATCGACTATTTCTTAATAATTAGGTTATGAGGAGCATTTTAAAAGGTATACCTAACATATTTAATTCATGAATCTTCTCTTATTAAAAAAAGCTACAGATCTCATATTTCCAAACGTATGCGTAAGTTGTGAACGTATAATTGATAAAAGTTATGATTTATGTAGTGAATGCAATAAAAAAATCAATTTTTTAACTAAGCATTACTGTAATGTTTGTGGTGTAGTAATTCCAGATAACATTGATACATGTGGTAAATGCATCAGTAACCCTTCACCATTTAAAGTATTAAGATCAGTTTTTGCTTATGATGAACATAGCAAAAATATGATTATAAATTTTAAATTTTTTGATAATTTAAATTATGTGAAAGTCTATGCAAAGTGGATGTACAAAGCTAACAAAGACATGTTTCAAAATGCAGAGGTCATAGTTCCCATACCGCTACATAAAATACGCTTATTTAAACGTAAATATAATCAAGCAGCATTGCTCGCGAAGGAATTAAGTAAGTTATCTAATTTATCTTATACACCATTTGCAATAAAACGTATTCGTCACACCAAACCTCAAGATGGTCTTTCACTTAAACAGCGTGAAAAAAATTTGAAAAATACTTTTAAAGTAAGTAACAGCGAAATTATCAAAAACAAAATCGTGATATTGGTTGATGATGTAGTAACAACTGGCGCAACCGCAAGGTCTTGCTCTCAGGAAATTTTAAACTCTGGTGCAAGAGAAGTGAGAGTGCTATCGCTTGCAAGAACTGTATGAAAATCAGCTTTAAGGTATAATTTTCATTTTTGAAAACTGTTTAGTGTCTTAGTACTAACTTCTGTATCATTCCTCTTAAAAAAAAGTCTAGTTATAGTGTATACGGAGTCTATAATTATAGCTCTTTTTCTAATAGTTCGAATAGCTGAATATTCTTTCTGGCTAAATTTTTTATAACAAACCAATGGTTTGATTAAAATCAGGAGAATATGGAGGCAGATATATAACTTCAGCACCGACACTTTTAACAAATTCACTTATTTTCTATGAAAAGTTGCATTATCCAAAATCACCCAGCAAAAAGCTTGAACTAGCTATTAAAAACGTCTGTATCGCAATAGCCTTCAAAAATCATAGGCGCCATAATTTTTCCCTTATTCAAAGCTGCAATCATATTTTTGAATACTCACTGCATTCAGAAAAAAATAGGTACATGCTAGTGTAATAGCACTGGATGTAATAATTGGAACAAGTAAAAAAGCCTCTATTAGTTTTCTTATAGAGCTGGCTGGTTTAATGCTGTTATTATTCAATGATGCAAAATAATTTTCACTAAGGTTGGCCATCCATTTTGCGCCAGATAAGACCCTCTCACTATTTTTTTAGATAAGTTGACTTGTATTTGCTTTCCCATGTTTATAATTATGCTAATAATAAATATGATAAGATCAATATAAATTTTTTACTTCCGTGTTTTTTCTATTGTTGTTTATAATGACTATAGTTACATCACATATTTCTTTCAATTAAATGGATCAGTTATTTATTACAAATCACTGACTTTTTTAATGGATTCTTTTTCTAAATAAATTCCAAAAATGTGTTTACTTTTGTTTGTAATTGTGTAGTAACTGCAACGTAAAGTTATAGGAGGTAAAGATGGATTTTGAAAATCTGAAAAAGATATTAAGTGCAATTGATAAAGATGCAAGTGTAAATAAAGATAACGTAATTAATAAAATAAAAGAGGTATTGCGAAGGGAAGATACAATAGCGTATCAAGAGTGGGAAAATAAAAATTTTAGTATAAATCATACATTCATCCAAAGTGATCCTGATGCCGAATTTACATTATTAATTGCAGCTGCAGCAGCTGGCTGTAAGGATTTAGTGAATGTTTTATTAGATAGGCATGCGGATGTTCATGTAGAAGGTGAAAATAGAGAGACTGCTTTGCATCATGCCGTTTATAGTCGATGTGTAGGTGTAGTAAATGCTCTACTAAAAAAAGGTGCTGATGTTAATGTAAAAGACAGAAGTGGTAGTACTCCTTTGCATTATGCTACTTTAAGTAACCATGTAGAGGTAGTAGATGCTCTGTTAGCTGAAGGCGCAAGTGTTCATGTAAAAGATAGAAATGGTAGTACTCCTTTTTCCACTTTATGTAAAAATTTTAAGAAGGAACATAACATAAAAGATGAGCCAGATAAGAAACATCGTAACAGTAAAACTAAAAACGAGGGTACAAGGCTGTCATCTGGCTCATCTAGAAGCTTATCTAGTAGAAGCTTGTCAGTGAGCTCTTCATTGAGTGATGTTTTTTCTCAAGAGAATAATACACCAGCCATAAGTAGCATTGCTACACAGTCTGGGATGACACCATGCAAGTGACACAATTCGAACCATGTCATTCCAGTGCTTGACAATAGTTTTTATCCAGAAGGGTCATTGAACTTCTAAAGGGGTGTCATTCCAGTACTGGAATCTAGGAATTTTTTGAGCACGCAAGTTATGCTAAGTTTTTTGTTGGTAAGAAACCAGTGTCAGCTACTCGGATGACAGGAAAAGGGCTACTCGGATGACATCCTTTTTTTCCTGGATACCAGTTGCATGACACTACTATACAGTAGATCCCAATTTCATCCCAGTCTGGGATCTTCTTTCAAAAATTCAAAACAATCTATCAAAAAGGAGGATTATTATGTCTACAATAATTTTATCATCAATTTTAAGTAAAGCGGGCAGTATTTTTGGGCCAATTGGCCAGATTGTTGGCTCAGAACTCGGTGCTCTGCTTGGTGCACAGCTTGATAATGCAATATTGGTCTTGATGCCGAGCAAAAGATAACGCATGGGGCGAGGCTGAAAAATCTGCAAGTTCAAACCTCAACTTATGGCAAAGCAATTCCAATTATCTATGGCACTGCTCGCATTGCTGGAAACATTATTTGGTCACAGCCAATAAAAGAGGAGGCGATAACCACTCAAAATAAAACAGGAAGAGGTATAAATATTACATATAACTACTATGCAACACTCGCAATTGCAATTTGCAAGGGGAAAGTAGAAAAATTAAATAGAATCTGGGCGGATATAAAATCGCTTAGTTTTGATGAAATAGATTATACTTTTTACCACGGCAGAGAAGACCAAAACCCTGATCCGTTTATGTTATCAATCGAAGGTGAGAAGAATGTACCAGCTTATAGAGGAATATCTTACATAGTCATCAAAAATTTCCCTTTGGCAGACTATAGTAATCGTGTTCCGGTGTTTACATTTGAAGTGCAAACTGCACTGAAGCTCAGTGGATTCTCAGTAGCAGAAAACATTAAAAATATCAATATCATACCAGGTTCAGGGGAGTTTGTGTATGATACGAAAATACAGAAGAAAATTGCACGAGAAAAAATAAGCAGTAGTCAATATATTCCCTATGGACCGGTACAAAGAGTAAATCACAATAATCACACAAAAAAGAGCGATGCTATGCTTTCTTTGGACCAATTGAAGGAAAGTTTACCAAATGTTGAATGGGCATCGGTAGTGGTTAATTGGTTTGCAAGCAGTTTGAATATCAAAGATTGTAAAATATATCCTGCAGTTGAATTTCAAGACGATTCTGCTATAGTGCCTGATGATTGGCAAGTGGGAAATATAACCAGGGATAATGCCCAGCTCATTTCAAAAGATAATCATGGCAATCCAAGATATGGTGGTACAGTTAGCGATGCAGCACTAATAAGATATATAGAAGAGCTGCATAGCAGAGGTTATAAGGTGATGCTCTATCCAATGCTCTTGCTTGACACAAAAAACAAAGAGTGGCGAGGAAAATTGAGCGGTACTCCTCAGGATATAAGTGATTTTTTTGAGAATCAGTATAGAAAATTCATAGAGCATTACACGAGCATTGCCAAACAAACTAAAGTGGAAGGGTTTATTATTGGTTCTGAGTTTGCTCAGCTTACCAGAGTAAAAGATGTAGAGGGTAACTATCCTGCAGTAGCAGAGCTAGTTAAAGTTGCAAAGCAAGTAAAGCTTCAGCTTGGAAAAGAAGTAAACGTAACTTACGCTGCCGATTGGAGTGAGTATCATTCATATGATGTGTAATAGTCTAGACTTGATCTGACAAGCAAACAAAGTAAGATAAAAATATAGACAAGTTTTAAAGGAGTGTCAGATATGAATACAACACAAGAAAAAATACTAAAACCAAAGTTGGGATTGCTAGAACTTGCAAAGCAATTAGGAAATGTATCACAGGCGTGTAAAGTAATGGGATATTCAAGGGATACATTTACCGCTTCAAAGAACTGTATGAAACAGGAGGAGAAGAGGCTTTACACGAGATAAGCAAAAGCAAGCCATTGTATGCAAATAGAGTGTCGGAGGATATAGAAAAAGCAGTAGTTGAAATAGCAATAGAGTTTCCAGCATACGGACAAGAAAGAGCAGCAAACGAACTGAAAAAGAGAGGAATTCTCATCTCTGCAAGTGGAATAAGATCAGTGTGGCAAAGAAACGATCTTGAAAATTTTAAAAAGAGGTTAAAGGCATTAGAAGCAAAAGTAGCTCAGGATGGTATCATTTTAACAGAAGAACAGATAACAGCTCTAGAAAAGGCTAAGGAAGAAAAAGAGGCCCATGGAGAAATTGAAACAGAGCATCCAGGATACTTAGGTAGCCAAGACAGTTATTATGTTGGTAATATCAAAGGTATTGGACGAATTTACCAGCAAACCTTTGTTGATACCTATTCCAGAGTTGCTTTTGCTAAGCTTTACACAGAAAGGACTGCTATCACAGCTGCAGATCTTCTTAATGATAGGGTAGTACCGTTCTTTGATGAACAGAAAGTAT
>NZ_QJHA01000028.1:0-9341 GCF_006334525.1 Wolbachia endosymbiont of Leptopilina clavipes | reverse complement strand
TTGCTCATTTGCAAATTCGGCAAATGCATTCCAGTCGGTAATTTTATGCCACGCTTCCAGGCTTTTTTGACTGAAAATCTCCCGTTTTCTCACGTCTTTTCTTCCACTCATATAAAGTTGTTTTTCCGATCTTAAATCTCTTGGCAACAGTTTCTCCACTCTCTCCTTCATCCAATGCTTCCATTACCTTTTTTCTTAAGTCATAACTATATGCTACTGGCATCCTTACCTTCCACTACTATAAAA
Source organism: Wolbachia endosymbiont of Leptopilina clavipes (assembly GCF_006334525.1). NCBI lineage: Bacteria > Pseudomonadati > Pseudomonadota > Alphaproteobacteria > Rickettsiales > Anaplasmataceae > Wolbachia > Wolbachia endosymbiont of Leptopilina clavipes. Next base: position 9,095 of record NZ_QJHA01000028.1, on the reverse strand, counting down.
CCTTATTTTCCTCGTTTGGACTATTATGAGAAGGGCTATACTTTTAGAGTTTATTTCTTGCTCGTTTACAATATAATGAGTTCTTAAAAATCTATGCATGTTTGATACCCTGACCGAGCATTTCTTCTTTCGTCGCCATCTTTAGGAGCTTCTAATAGACAAAGCAAATTATTGAGTGGAAGTTCTAAAATAATATTCTCATCAATATCACTGCTTTCATAAGCTGAATTAAGACTTGCTCTAGGTTCTGGAAGATTTTGCAGTTCTGATGCTAGAGTTTTTGATGAGTATTTTTCTTGTGTAATCCCTGTCACTACTAGTACCTTAGTGTTATTACAGTATACTGTTAAAAAAAGATTTTTGCAACTTAGCACTAATTTTTCTCAATCTAAAATATTTTTCAAAACAAACCTCTCTCTACTGTCAAATTAAATTCTTTTATTGACTTGTTTACTCTATCTAAATTGTTGAAAAATACCCTATATTGTAGAGAAATAGAGAGTATTCTTAATAGATTATGTAAAATATAGAGTTTTTATGGGTAAATATTGACAGTGAGATACCGTGTTTATTTGATTAGTTTTTAGTGTCTTTTTGTATTTTAAATTTTGGCTAAAAACTCTCCATTTAATGGGCGATGACAGTGCCGACCCCCTCGGTGTAAACGAGATGCTCTACCAACTGAGCTAACCGCCCTTTTCTTGTTTGTGGATTGGTGGAGGCAAGCGGGATCGAACCGCTGACCTTCTGCGTGCAAAACAGATGCTCTACCAGCTGAGCTATGCCCCCAACTTTTGCTTAAAGCATAAATCACTCAGGCTGAAATGCAAGAAATATTTATTTGTGAGGCTATTGCTAAATAGTGCACAAATTCTGCATTTATGTATAATTCTCTATCTTTTTAGAGTTGTACGTCAGCTTTACCAAATGAATCTTTGAATTAACAAGAAGTTTTCCTTCAAAAATTTTTAATTAAATTATCACTAATACAGTACATTATATAATTTATTTAACCACACATGAAAATTTTAGTTTGATTAAAATGGATAAAAACTATATTACTGTTTAGTATAGCTGAAAAATAAAATGATCCCGTAGCTCAGCCGGTAGAGCAACTGACTTTTAATCAGTGGGTCACGCGTTCGAATCGCGTCGGGATCACTTAGAATCTTAAAAGCATGCTAAAAGAACAGGACAAAATATTCACAAACTTAAATGGTAAAGAAACACCACTACTTGAGGGTGCAAAAAAACGTGGTAGTTGGCAAAAAACAAAGGAATTACTGGATTTAGGATCAGAAAAAATCATTGATGAAGTAAAGAAATCTGGCTTGAGAGGTCGAGGAGGTGCAGGATTTTCTACTGGCCTTAAGTGGAGCTTTATGCCTAAAAATCCTCCAAAAGCATATTTAGTAGTCAATGCAGATGAGTCAGAACCTGGTACATGTAAAGACAGAAACATATTACGATATGAGCCACACAAGCTACTTGAGGGAATTCTTCTGGCTGGCAGAGCGATCAGCGCATCAGCTGCGTATATTTATATCAGGGGTGAATTTTATAATGAACATTTAGTTCTAAAAAAAGCACTTGAGGAAGCCTATAAAGAAAACTTAATTGGAAAAAATGCCTGCAAGTCAGGTTATGATCTTGATGTGTTTATCCATAGGGGTGCAGGAGCTTACATATGTGGGGAAGAAACAGCTCAACTCGAATCCATTGAAGGAAAAAAGGGCTTTCCTCGCATGAAACCTCCATTTCCCGCAGGTGTTGGACTTTTTGGCTGCCCCACTACAATAAACAACGTTGAAACTATATCTATGGTTCCAGATATCCTAAATCGCGGAGGAGAGTGGTTTGCATCTCTTGGTAAACCAAATAATACTGGCATTAAGGTCTTTTGTATTTCAGGGCATGTAAATAATCCATGTAATGTTGAAGAAGAGCTAGGAATTTCACTACGTGAATTAATTGAAAAATATGCAGGTGGAGTGCGAGGAGGTTGGGATAACTTACTTGCTGTAATACCTGGTGGGTCTTCAGTACCATTAATTCCAAAATCTATATGCGATACTATTGAAATGGATTTTGATTCATTGAGAGCTGTACAATCAGGGCTTGGTACTGCTGCTGTGATAGTGATGGATAAATCAACTGACATAATAGCTGCAATAGAAAGATTATCACATTTCTATATGCATGAGTCCTGTGGGCAATGTACACCATGTCGTGAAGGTACTGGATGGATGTGGAGAATTATGAGAAGAATGGTAGCAGGAAATATTAAACCTGGTGAAGTAGATAGGCTACTTGACCTTACAACTCAAATAGAAGGACATACAATTTGTGCGCTTGGCGATGCTGCAGCTTGGCCAGTGCAAGGGCTAATCAGACATTTTCGTCATGTAATTGAAGATAGGGCAGTAACTTAACTTACACTTTTAAGTCGTTTTACTACTTAGCAACCAGAGTTAGAAAATATTGATTTCCTTCCCTTTTAGGCGCTAGCTCTACCTTTGCAATATCTTCAGTGTCTCGAATTAGCCGTTCTAATTTTTCCACTCCAACCTCAGTATTTATAAGCTCTCTACCTCTAAATTTCATTGTGCACTTGATTTTATGCCCAGATATAAGAAAATCTCTTGTTTGACGCAATTTTGTTTCATAGTCATGATTATCAATATTGGGGCCCAGCTTAATTTCCTTTATAGTTAATGCTCTTTGTTTCTTTTTTGCCTCGCTTGCCTTCTTTTTTGCATCATATTTTTGTTTACTGTAGTCGAGTATTTTACATACTGGAGGAGTTGAATCAGGTGCAATTTCTACCAAGTCTAAATTGACACCTTGTGCAACTTCCAAAGCTTGTCTTAATGGCACAATTCCAACCATTTCACCATTATGATCAACTAAGCGTACTTCCTTAGCTGTGATGAATTCATTAATTTTGTTTTTATTATTCTTTTGAACTTGCAAGTTTTTCTCCCTTAACTCAAATTAATACTTTTTAAAAGCAATTCAGTAGCCTTTTCCAAAGGAAAAGATTCTTGTTCTTCTGACCCTAAATTTCTCACTGACACAGTTCTATTGATGATCTCATTTTTACCTATAACCCATAATGTAGGTACCTTATTTGAACTATGCAAGCGTATCTTATAACTAATTTTTTCATTGGTCAAATCGGTCTTAATTCTAACACCTTGTTCTTTTAAAATATTGCTGATTTCAGTAGCATAACCATCAGCTTCATTTATAATGGTCAGAATAGCAAGTTGCGTTGGAGCAAGCCAAATTGGAAATTTTCCTGCATAATTTTCTATCAAAATCCCAATAAAACGTTCAAAAGTTCCAAGAATTGCTCTATGTAGCATAACAGGGTGGTGCTTTTGTCCGTCTGCTCCTACATAAACAGCTCCCAGGCGTTCTGGTAAAATGAAATCAACTTGCAACGTTCCACATTGCCAATTTCTACCTATTGCATCTTTCAAGACAAACTCTAATTTTGGACCATAAAATGCACCTTCGCCAAGATTAAGTTCATAACAGAGCCCTGCTTCTTTAACTGCTTCAAGCAATGCTTTTTCAGCCCTATCCCAAACTTCATCATCCCCTGCCCTAACATCTGGACGGTCTGAAAATTTCACAAAAATTTCATTGAACCCAAGCTCTGAATATACTTCTTTTAAAAGGTCACAGAATTTTACAGTTTCAGAATTAACTTGTTCTACCATACAAAAAATGTGTGCATCATCTTGCGTAAAACCACGCACTCGCATTAGTCCGTGCAATGAACCTGAGCTTTCATTTCTATGGCACATACCAAATTCCGCCATACGGATCGGTAAATCACGATAGCTTCTAGTATGATAGTTAAAAATCTGCACATGACAGGGGCAATTCATGGGTTTTATTGCTAACTTTTTGCTTTCAGATTCATCAACAATGAACATATTTTCACGGAATTTATCCCAATGTCCCGACTTTTCCCACAGCTCTTTGCTTACTAAAATAGGGGTTTTTACCTCAAAATAGCCATTATTTATTAACTTCTTTCTAATGTAAGACTCAAGAACATTATATAAAATATACCCTTGTTCATGCCAAAAAACCTGTCCAACAGCTTCCTCTTGAATGTGAAATAAATCCATATCCTTAGCAATTTTGCGGTGATCACGTTTCTCTGCTTCTTTGAGATGTTCAAGATAAGCGTTTAATTCATTCTTATCTCTCCATGCAGTACCATATATTCGCTGCAACATTGGACCCTTAGAATCGCCACGCCAGTATGCTCCTGCAACTTTTATAAGTTTAAAAGCTTTGACTCTACCAGTTGATGGCGAATGTGGACCACGGCATAGGTCTACAAAATCACCTTGTCTATACACAGTTAGGTTGTCACTTTCTGGTATGGAGGAAATAATTTTCACCTTATATTTTTCACCTATGCTGCTAAAAAAGTCAATTGCCTGCTTATGAGTCCAAACTTCTCGAATGAACTTGTGATTGCTTTTTATGATTTCTTTCATTTTTTTTTCTATTGCCATTAGATCATCCGGAGTAAAGGTACGATCTGTGGCGAAGTCATAGTAGAAACCGTCCTGAATTGTTGGGCCAATAGTAATCTGAGTATTAGGAAATAGCTCTTTTACCGCTTGAGCCATTATATGAGCAGCATCGTGTCTGATTATGTCCAAACCCGCTTCGTCACTGAGCTTTATTATTTCTATCTCTGTATCAGATTCAATTTCATGTGAGAGGTCATATAGCTCACCATTGATCTTTAAAGCAACTACTTCCTTTAAAACCTCTGGTTGTAGTATATTAAAATCGGTAACCTTACCGCTATATTTCTCTACTTTTTGTTCAGTTGAAAAAGTGACTTTTATCATTTGTCATACCTCCTGTATAATCAGTAAAAGCCAATATCTGGTGTTCATTCCAGTGCCCCCTATGATGTCATCCGAGTAGCTGACACTGGGATCTAAGTATAAAAATATTCGCAAGTTATGCAATGGACAACAGATTCTAGGAATATATGTTAAAATAATGTCCATGATGAAAATAAGATAGATCCCAGTGTCAAGCACTGGGATGACACCACCCCTAGTGGGCACTGCCCCTAAATCATAATGGATAACAGGGTTATAAGCTCTGAACATTAATAATAAGGTCTATTTTTTTTTAACCTGAGTGCAATTGCGTCTTCCCAAACTTCACCATTACGCAATAATTTTTCCTTATTATACATTAGCTCTTCTCTTGTTTCAGTAGCAAATTCAAAGTTAGGACCCTCCACAATTGCATCAACAGGACATGCTTCCTGGCAAAGCCCACAATATATACATTTTGTCATATCAATATCATAACGTGTAGTGCGACGACTTCCGTCTTCTTTTTCCTCTGCTTCGATAACTATTGCTTGGGCAGGGCAGATAACTTCACATAATTTACAAGCTATGCAGCGCTCTTCACCGTTTGGATACCTACGCAACGCATGCTCACCGCGAAACCTTGGACTTAAAGGGCCCTTCTCTATAGGATACCTCAAAGTAACCTTTGGCTTAAACATATATTTTAATGTAATAACAAACCCTTTAATTAACTCTACAAAAGACCAGTACCAAGCTAATTTCTTGAGCATAAAATATTTAAAACTTGTGTCAGTCATTATAAATCATATTATCAGTTTTCAAAATAAATATTTTCACCTGGGTGACTTTTTAGGTATTTTGGTTTCTTAAGTGTAATATTGCTAAGTAGTTTATATCAATAATGACAAACACAAATGAAACTATTTTCGCTTTATCGACCGTATTTGGTAAGTCAGGAGTTGCAGTAGTCAGAATTTCAGGCAACTACGCGCTTAAAGCTTTAAATCATTTTCATATTAAGAAAGAAATTAAACCAAGATTTGCTACTTTAGTTGATCTATATGATGATTCCAGTCAATTGATAGATAATGGAATAATTATTTATTTTCCTGCCCCAAACAGCTTCACTGGCGAGGATGTTATAGAGTTACAAATGCATGGAAGCAAGGCAGTTATAAAAATCATCTTGGAGGAATTATCAAAAATTTTCGTTATGGCCAGGCCTGGGGAATTCTCACTTAGGGCTTTTCTAAATGGTAAATTTGACTTAACGCAAATAGAAGGAATTGCAGACTTAATTGATGCTGAGACAAAAATGCAAGCTAAACAAGCGATTAAGCAGATATCAGGAGAATTGGAGAGGCTATATAGCAGTTGGAAGCAGAAATTAATAACGATACAATCCAAAATCGAAGCATATATAGACTTTCCAGAAGATATTTTGGCAGAAAAAAATGAGTTGGAAAAAATTAATAATGAAGTGAAAACTCTTGTGCAATCAATACAAGAGCACCTAAATGATAATAGACGAGGCGAAAGGTTGCGTGAGGGTTTACACGTTGTAATAACTGGTAAACCAAATGTTGGTAAATCAACGCTGTTTAATTTTTTGGCCAAGCGTGATATTGCTATTATTTCTGAATATGCGGGTACAACAAGGGATATACTCGAGGCCCATATTGACGTTGCCGGATATCCAGTTATCCTTTCTGATACTGCTGGCATTCATGAAAGTTCAGATCCGGTAGAATCAGAAGGTATAAGTCGGGCAAGAAAAAGATCCCTTGAAGCTAATTTAAGAATAGAGCTATTTCCCTTCAAACAGCGTCATGGAATCGATTGCCGTGTTGAAAATAGTAACACCATTTACGTGCTGAGCAAAGCCGATGATATTATCAATGACCACAGCATAAAAATTAACAGTATAGATTTTTTACCTGTTTCTATTTTAAAAGGAATAGGTACAGAAAGACTAATCTCTGTAATTAAAGAGAAAGTAGAGGAAAAATTTGGGCATGATAGAGACACTCCTGTAATTACTCGGCAAAGACATAGGATTCACATGCAGAAAACACTGGAGCATTTACAACGTTTTAATATTGATAATCCAATTGAGTTAATATCTGAAGATTTGAGGCTTGCTGCATTTGAACTTGGTGCAGTAATTGGAATTATTAATGTTGAGGAAATATTGGATAGTGTGTTTAGTAGCTTTTGTGTAGGCAAGTAAGATTTTTATAGATTGCTTGAAATTAAATATTGTGGTAAAAAAGAGGTGGACGGATGGCCGAGCGGTTTAAGGCACCAGTCTTGAAAACTGACGTACGTGATGAGCGTACCATGGGTTCGAATCCCATTCCGTCCGCACAGCATCTCGCTATGATAGCTGATTTTTAGAGCTTATTTGGACTATGTGGTTCATAACGCTGGAAATCTTATCTAATCTAGCCACATCTTTTAAAAATACATCCCTTTGTAAATTGACCTTGTTAGCAAAGAAAGCTAATATCTATAAATAGATCACCATCTGAATATGGAAACCGATATCGTAATAATAGGTGCAGGGCCTGTTGGAATATTCACTGCTTTTCAAGCGGGAATGCTTGATATGAGATGTCATGTAATAGATGTTTTGGATCAAGCAGGAGGACAATGCACAGCTCTTTACTCAGAAAAGCCAATATATGATATACCTGGTTATCCTGTAATTACTGCCCAAAAATTAATTGAGCGACTAATGGAGCAAGCTTCACCGTTTGAGCCTGTTTACCATTTAAGTCAAAAAGTGGAAAAGATTTCAAATAACGAAGGTGAAAACTTTACTATCATAACGAACATAGGTACAGAGGTAAAATGCAAAGCCGTTATCATTGCTGCAGGTAACGGAATGTTTAAACCTAACCGTCCACCCTTAAGTGGTATATTAGAATATGAAAATAAATCTGTATTTTATAATGTAAATAAAATTTCTGATTTTCAGGACAAAACTATAGTCATTGCAGGGGGGGGGGATTCTGCAGCTGATTGGACTGTAGAACTTTCTAAAGTTGCAAAGAAAATTTATGTGATACATAGAAGAAAGGAATTTCGCTGCACTCCTGAAACTAGAAATAAATTAGAATCACTTGAAAATAATGGAAAGATAGAACTGGTAGTGCCATATCAATTACACAAACTAGCAGGAGGTAATGGGCAATTGAGCGCAGTGATAGTAAAAAACATTGCCTCTAAGGAAGAAAAAGAAATATCCGTTGATTTTTTGCTGCCATTTTTTGGATTGTCAATGAATCTTGGACCAATAAACAGTTGGGGTATAGAGTTAGAACATGGCCGCATAACTGTCGACCCAGTTACACTTAGAACCAGTAGAGATAGAATATATGCAATCGGAGATATAGCTACTTATCCAGGCAAACTAAAATTGATACTAAATGGCTTTGCTGAGAGCGCCATGGCTTGTTATCACATATACAAAGTAATTCACAATTCTCCAGTTAATTTTCAATATTCAACTTCAAAGGGAATTCATCGAAATTAAAGAGTAAAGAGATCCATGAACCTGCATGCAGTTATCTCAAGCATAAGATGTAATAGTCTAGACTTGATCTGACAAGCAAACAAAGTAAGATAAAAATATAGACAAGTTTTAAAGGAGTGTCAGATATGAATACAACACAAGAAAAAATACTAAAACCAAAGTTGGGATTGCTAGAACTTGCAAAGCAATTAGGAAATGTATCACAGGCGTGTAAAGTAATGGGATATTCAAGGGATACATTTACCGCTTCAAAGAACTGTATGAAACAGGAGGAGAAGAGGCTTTACACGAGATAAGCAAAAGCAAGCCATTGTATGCAAATAGAGTGTCGGAGGATATAGAAAAAGCAGTAGTTGAAATAGCAATAGAGTTTCCAGCATACGGACAAGAAAGAGCAGCAAACGAACTGAAAAAGAGAGGAATTCTCATCTCTGCAAGTGGAATAAGATCAGTGTGGCAAAGAAACGATCTTGAAAATTTTAAAAAGAGGTTAAAGGCATTAGAAGCAAAAGTAGCTCAGGATGGTATCATTTTAACAGAAGAACAGATAACAGCTCTAGAAAAGGCTAAGGAAGAAAAAGAGGCCCATGGAGAAATTGAAACAGAGCATCCAGGATACTTAGGTAGCCAAGACAGTTATTATGTTGGTAATATCAAAGGTATTGGACGAATTTACCAGCAAACCTTTG
>NZ_QJHA01000030.1:0-9012 GCF_006334525.1 Wolbachia endosymbiont of Leptopilina clavipes | reverse complement strand
TGGTAAGCGTGATTTTCAGGTCTGCCACAATACTCTGTACCACGATCCGTCAAAACACGTAGCAATGATACTTTCTGTTCATCAAAGAACGGTACTACCCTATCATTAAGAAGATCTGCAGCTGTGATAGCAGTCCTTTCTGTGTAAAGCTTAGCAAAAGCAACTCTGGAATAGGTATCAACAAAGGTTTGCTGGTAAATTCGTCCAATACCTTTGATATTACCAACATAATAACTGTCTTGGCTACCTAAGTATCCTGGATGCTCTGTTTCAATTTCTCCATGGGCCTCTTTTTCTTCCTTAGCCTTTTCTAGAGCTGTTATCTGTTCTTCTGTTAAAATGATACCATCCTGAGCTACTTTTGCTTCTAATGCCTTTAACCTCTTTTTAAAATTTTCAAGATCGTTTCTTTGCCACACTGATCTTATTCCACTTGCAGAGATGAGAATTCCTCTCTTTTTCAGTTCGTTTGCTGCTCTTTCTTGTCCGTATGCTGGAAACTCTATTGCTATTTCAACTACTGCTTTTTCTATATCCTCCGACACTCTATTTGCATACAATGGCTTGCTTTTGCTTATCTCGTGTAAAGCCTCTTCTCCTCCTGTTTCATGCAGTTCTTTGAAGCGGTAAAATGTATCCCTTGAATATCCCATTACTTTACACGCCTGTGATACATTTCCTAATTGCTTTGCAAGTTCTAGCAATCCCAACTTTGGTTTTAGTATTTTTTCTTGTGTTGTATTCATATCTGACACTCCTTTAAAACTTGTCTATATTTTTATCTTACTTTGTTTGCTTGTCAGATCAAGTCTAGACTATTACATCTATATCAATTAATTCTCATCCACCTTTTATGTTACATAAACTCATCACTTTTATAGAACATCTCATTAAAATCATTCAAAATTCCAAAATCTTGATTTTTAATAAATAGATGCCCATCTGCAATATAGGACTCAGCAAGAGTAAATGGTTCATCATGATGCTGTGATGCTGGCCTAACAATTTCATTGTACAAAACCATTACTTGCTCATAATTGTATCCACTACCATCATGATATTTACCACGTATAGTGTCATAAAAATTTCTTACATCATCATACGTAACTTGCAGTTCTACCTTATATTTCCCTATTTCAACAGCCTCACCCACTTTGATTTTTAAAGGATGTTGTGATTCTTCTTTCACATTATCTATAACAATTGTTTCCTCTTGCTTCTCTTCGTCTCCTCTTATCGATCTTTTACTCCTTTCTTCACTCGCAGGTTGATCTGCTGGCATTTGGTCTATATCGTTAGATTCTTCTTCTTGCATAGTAATTTTTTTGAGATAGCTAAGCATATCCTTTCCAGCTTTTTCCCAAGTTGCAGCTTCTTTTGAAAGCTCACGATAATAAGAATCATTATCGCCTTTGCTATCTATTACATCTCTTGCTAGTCCTTTCTCTTCTGCCCATAACTCAGCATGTTCAACAAGTGTCCTGCCATCTTTGCCTACAACGTCAACGTCAGCTTTGTTTTTTATTAGATATTCTATTGTATCTAACTTTCCATGCCTCACTGCATGAACTAAAGGTGTCCAACCATCATTATCCTGAGCATTAATATTCGCACCTTTTTCAACTAACTGCTCTATCATCTTCTTATTCCCAAGATCAACAGCAAGATGCAAAGGTGTTAAGCCGTAGCTATCCTGAATATCAATATCCGCATTGTGCTCTATGAGATATTTAACTACTTCCATATTTTTCATGTGCATGGCAAAATGTAGTGGAGATTTACCAGAGCTAATATCACGGGTATCAACATCTATACCACGATCTATTAAGTATTTAGCAATTTCCGTATGTTTTAGCTCAATTGCATAGTGCAGCAGTGTTTGAGCTGACGTGTTCTTGATACCAAGATCTGCGCCATACTCAATTAAACTCTTAACTATTTCCGAATTCCCTAGCTTAATAGCAGCAAGTAACGGAAAAGTATAATAACTTTTACTATTAGGATCTGCGTTATGATCTAATAGATACTTCACTATTTCTGTATTACCTGAATAAATAGCACTGTATAATGGTGTTTGGGAATAAGCATTTTGAATATTAGGATTTGCACCACGATCTATTAAGTATTTAGCTATCTCTATATTTCCAGACTCAATAGCATAGTGTAAAGGTGTCTTATAATACACATATTTAGTATTAGTTTTCTGATAATAATTGTCATGAACATTAAGATTTGCTCCATGATCAATAAGATATTTTGCTACTTCCGTATTTCCTGACTGAATGGCATAATGTAGTGGCGTTTGTCCATTACGGTCTCTTGTATCAATATATGAATTGTGTTTTAGTAGCGTTGCTACTTTGCTTAAATCTCCCAATGAAGCAGCAAAATGTAAACTAGTCGCACCTGTTACCTTATTTATCTCGTTTACTTTTCCTATAGTATTTTCTACATTATTGTCATCAATATTCACCTTTAAGAAAGGCTGTTTATTATACTTCATAACTTTTGTTGTAACAGCTTTTCCTTGTTCGTCTTCACTCGCTTTTTTAGCAGGTTGCATAGAATCTTCTCTACTGACACTTGATTTAGATTCTATCTTGGTTTTATCACCACTTACATTATGTACTGGGCTATAACCATATAGACCCTTGCCTGCACTTTGTTGGCTTGTTGAACTTTCAACACCGTTAGATTCAACAACATTATATTCCATATGTTGTTCACCACTCAGCTCAGCCTTAACCCATTGTTTAAATTCTTGATCATAACCTTTCAGCTCAGCCAAAAAATCCTCAAATAATTTATTACCTTGAGACCTATTTGCACCAGATTTAGAAAGGCTCTTGAGCAAATTATCAATCATATCTGGGTGTTTATCTTCAAGAAATTTGATCACTTGTTCAGCATCCGAATGATAATGTTCCCCTTTATTACTCCAAATATTATTGCGCAATATTTCATCTGGTTTGAGACCTTTATTCTTTATTGCAATCAAGGCCTCTTTATCTCCGTGGTCATTGACATGCCGACCATCTTCTAAACTTGCCATATAGTTAGCAACCCCTTCATGCATAGCCTTAGATAAGACATCACCTGTACCATAATAGGAATTAATGATAGTTAAGGCGTGTCCCAATTCGTGTTTCAAAGTTTTACACGAGTCATCAAATTGGTCTTGTAGATAAAAATAAACATGAATTTCTGAGCCACGCCCTTGAACTGTTAAGCCAGAAGCGCCTTTATAGTTAACGCTCAACTCCTTAAGATAATTTTCGTAGTCACTCTTTGTATTAAATACGAAAACATTAACTTTATTTGGTATGTTGTGCCAAGGCTGAGAATTATTAATGCCAAATGCTGAATCAAAATCTTTTATAGTACTCTCGATGGCATTTTTTACACTACTCAATTTGCTCTGAGTTAATTCCTCATCATCATATTTTATATTTATTTGAAGCTTGTGTTCGCCAAAAGTCATAACTTCACTATCTGGCACAAGATCTGCCACAATTTTATCGCCACTTTTTACATCCATCCACTGCTTAAATTCTTTTTCAACTTCTGAGTTATTCAAAAGATGCTTGAATTTTGATATCGCTTCTACTCTATCGAAGGACACCTCAGTAAGCAATTGCTTTATGAATTGAGGATGTTTTTCTTGTAGGAATGTCACTAAGCAATCTGATATTCTATAGTCGTTAGACATACTTGCTATTTTATATGGTGTATCATGCCCAGATTCATGCATTTTATTGTATGCTTCTTTTGTATAATGCATATCGCGAGTGCTTTCTTTTTTAGCTGAATCATAGCTCCACATGAAAAGCTTCATACCGGTACGTAAAACTTCAGGTACTGTATCCATATTACCGGTAGAGTACTCAAGAAATGCATCGCTCATTTTTTCCATTAAAATTTTAGATTTTGCACAAAGTAAGCCATTTACATCTCCAACAATAAAAGTCTTTGCTATCGTGCCGTCAGCTTCGTGTGCTCTTACTGTTCCACCACCCCATAATTCTCTATGGTCCTTACCACCTGAAAGTTCCTTGATGTGAGCTTTGTAATCATCGTAATTTTTCAGCACATAAAGCTGCAATTTTACTGGACCAGAATGAACGCTTTTTTGTGAATAGAAGTTATCAGACCAGGCTCCGTAAGCATCTTTTACAGTTTGTTTTATATACTCAGGGGTATAACTAGCTAATCCCCCATATTTTACTTCTATTGTAAGCTGATCGTTTATTACTATACTTTCTTTATTTGGAAATAATTTTTTAATCAAAGTTTGTGATTTATCATATTCAGAATTTGTTTTAAATTTCATATCCACCTCTTAAAAATTTTCACTATAAATAAGTCTTGAGAAAAATGCGTTAACTGTAGATTCAGCCTTTACCTTGTTTTTGCACAACTGCTGAGATAGTTGATCATCGCTGAAAAGCCGATTCTTAGTATTGAGATATTTAGCATAGCTTCTAGAATTAAATTCAGGGATTGAGTAGAAACCGCTTTCAAGTTCAAGATAAGAGCTGCTATTCAGAACAAAAAATAAATCGCTCTGGTCAAGCAGTATGTCATAACCAGAGCTCGTACAATGTAAGTATTCATTGCTTTCATACTCTGCTATGTAGTATTTACTTGCATCAAGATCACCATTAAGCTGTAAAATTGCTTCTGAACGTCCATTCCCAATACTATGGCCTTTTATTACTTTAAGTACTTTAATCTCATCATTTTTTATGAGTTCTCTTAACTTTTCATTCTTTTGATTTAATTCTTCCTCTGCCTTTCTTCTGTCTTCTTCTAATTTTGTTTCTTTTTCAACAAGCTCATTTTGTATTTGCAAAAACATATCTTGAATGGTTAAGCCATTTAGAAAGTAATCCAATACACTTGACACAAACGGCTGCAATTCACCATTATCTTCAAAGCTCTTTTCCTGCTTTTTGTCATATTGAGTGGGATTATAGATTGCATACAGAGGATAAAAACCATAATTCACCTCGTCGAATGATAACTCTATCGAAAATCCGCTCTGATCAAGTGGAAGTTTAGTAGCTAAATATCTACCATTATCATCTCTGACATATAGCTCATTTATACCATAGTGACCACTATATTTGTTGTAATAAATATAAAAATTCTCAGGATTAAGATTAAAGTAATCATCTAAATTGTTAGGTTTACCGAGCTTTTCACGTAGAAAACTCTTGCTCTTATCTGTAAGTTTGATGCGTGTAGAGAAGTAACACCGATCTATTCGGTCACCTTTTTCTATTTCAAAGTCTAGGACTATTTTATCGCTAAACATACAGAATTTCCTCACATTTCCAGTATTTATGATTATAAATTGTGTACTATGAAAAAAGCATTAAGGCTTCTCTATGTATCTAAAAACAGCGCTAACTTATGACAAAAACAGTTGACGTATTACTGCCACTTCCAATTGATCAGCTATTTTCATATGCAGTTGAGGAAGATACTGAAGTTTCAATTGGAGATTACGTAGTGGTGCCGTTTGGCAGAAAGCGTTTGATTGGAATAGTTTGGAGAGAAAGTAGCAAAAGCGATCGAGAATTAAAATTTATTGAACAAAAGGTCGATTTACCGAGCATCAGACCAAAACTGATCGAATTTGCAGAGTGGGTTGCGCAGTATAATGTAATACCTATTGGTATACTTGCAAAAGTGATAATGGGAGGAGTGTTAAAGGTAAATCAAATAGATAAGTTAGTTTGCACTAAGCAAAAGCAAGAAATAAGCGAAATAGATTACCAATTAAACCCTGAGCAGCAAGCAGCTCGAGATAAAATAATAAGTAATTTGAATGAGTATTCAGTAACTTTACTTGACGGTGAAACCGGGTCTGGAAAAACGGAAGTTTATCTCTCTGTAATTGCACAGTTAATTAAGAATTATAGTATTTACGAACATTGTCTACCAAAAAGACGTCACTCCATCCTATGGTGTCATCCCAGTGTTTCCTTTTCCTGTACCTCCTTCTCCTGTCATCACAGCGCCTACTTTTTTTGCAATTCCAATGCTCTCTTCTCTTGTCATCCAGGTGCCCTCTTCTCTTGTCATCCCAGTGCCCCGACACTGGGATCCAGTTTTTCATATAATCTCATCACAAACGTTTATTTTAATTTAAGACCAATACCTAATTTAGAATCAAAATTCCTGGATAAACACTGGAATGACACCCTTATATTTAAGGTAAAACCCACTGTAACACTTAGCATACTGCCTTTGCCAAGCACTGGAATGACAACAGAAGGAGGTAATGCACAAGTCCTTATCCTTCTGCCAGAAATTGTCCTAACTTCACAATTGGTAAATCGTGTTCGCAGTCAGACATCTGGCAATATAGCTGAGTGGCATTCAGGACTTACTCCAAAAGCTCGCCGAAATAATTGGCTCAGTATCGCAAATGGAAGTGCGCAGATAATTATTGGGGCACGGTCAGCGCTTTTTTTGCCTTATAAAAACCTAAAATTGATCATCATTGATGAAGAGCATGACTCATCCTTTAAACAAGAACAGGGAATTATATATAATGCTCGAGATATGGCAATTATCTTAGCCAAAATTGAGAACATTCCAATAATTTTATCATCAGCTACTCCGCTGCTTGAAACAATTTATCACGTTAAAAAAGGGAATTACAATCATGTAAAGCTAACCGAACGATTCGGTGGTGCGGAGTTACCGCATATAAAAGTAGTGAATAATAAGCAATGGATTTCCAATGAGCTTTTCGAAGGGATAAAACAAACCATAGAGAAAAAACAGCAAGTTATGCTCTTTCTAAACCGCAGGGGATACGCGCAACTTGCAGTTTGTAAAAAGTGTGGATACAAAATTTCCTGCTCAAATTGCGCTGTTTGGCTTACATACCACAAAAAGAAGAACGTCCTTTTGTGTCACCATTGCTCTTATCAATCAAAACTTCCAGAAAAATGCTCCAATTGTCAAAGTGAGCAGTCATTGCTTCTTTATGGTGTGGGAATTGAGAGGTTACTTGAGGAAATAGTGAAATTAATACCAAGTGCAAAAACTGCGATTATCAGCAGCGATCAGAAGTCGCTTGGTAGCGTCATTGACTCAGTGCTCAAGGAAGAGGTGAATATTATAATCGGTACACAAGTGATTGCCAAAGGGCATAATTTCCCTAAGTTAACTTTGGTTGGAGTGATAAATGCAGATTTAGGACTTGAAAATTCTGATCTTAGGGCAGCAGAAAAGACGTATCAATTATTGCATCAAGTTGCGGGTAGATCTGGGAGGTTCAACGAAAAAGGAACGGTAATAGTGCAAACTAATAATCCTGAAAGTTTGATAATAAAAGCATTGCAGCAGCAAAAAAGGGATTTGTTTTATGAAATTGAACTTGAGTCAAGACGCAAAGCTAAAATGCCACCATTTAGTAGATTAATAGCGCTTATAGTTTGCGGTAAGGATCAATTTGCAACGCAGAAAGCAGCAAGTGAGATAACAAGCTTTTTGCATGATCAATGTTCAGCTACTATTCCTTCTGCGTTGTCATTCCAGTGCGTGACTAGAAAAAAAGAACTCGAAATTTTTGGCCCATCACCAGCAGCAATAAATTTCTTAAATAATAAATATCGGTATAGAGTGCTACTCAAAATACACAATAAACATAGTTTATCTATAAAGAAAAAGCTAAAATATTGGATTAAAAATTACAACTTGAATTCAAATATTGCAGTAACAATAGATGTTGATCCTGTGAGTTTTTTTTGATGTTATTTGAATTTATTTGACATTCACAGAATTAATTATATTAATTTTTTAATCAATGATTTGACTTTTATTAGAGTTTATTATATTATTAATATAACTAGAATAAGGAGATGGTATGACTACTTTACTTGAAATCGTCTGTAGGCAAGGGATAAAGTATCAAGAAAAAATTGAAGAATTGAAGGCATTTCTTGATAAAAATATCGAAATACCTATTGACAAGGAGTTATTTAATCAGCTTTATCTATAGAGGATACTGTAGATATGAGAAAAAAGATGGTGTATCTTATTTTGCAACACTGCATTGTATACGATAGTACAGGGTCTAAGAAAAAAGAGAAATTATCATTTCAAGACGTGATGAAGATTTTAGATGAAGCGGTGAATAGATTTGTTACTCCTCAGTATTTCTACAAATTGATCAATTTTCAAGATCAAGATCGAGAGACGTTATTACACCAAGCTGTTATAAGTAATAACACTGACGCAATAAAAGTTCTTTTTCAGAAGAATGCAAATCCTTTGTTAAAGAATAAAGGAAATAAAATTCCATTAGATTTAGCTCAAGAAAATACAAGAAAAGTACTCATTAAATGTATGCAAGACCAAGCTCAATTGAAAAAAGAAAGTGCTAGATGTAATAGTTTGATTGGCATTATATGTAATAGTCTAGACTTAATCTGACAAGCATGAATTAACTGACAGAAGAATTAACAAAGTCAAAACCAAAATCAGCATCC
The DNA here is from genome assembly GCF_006334525.1 of Wolbachia endosymbiont of Leptopilina clavipes. Lineage (NCBI taxonomy): Bacteria > Pseudomonadati > Pseudomonadota > Alphaproteobacteria > Rickettsiales > Anaplasmataceae > Wolbachia > Wolbachia endosymbiont of Leptopilina clavipes. The sequence goes on along the minus strand of NZ_QJHA01000030.1, from coordinate 502 downwards.
TGTTTAATGCTATCAATATTTTTCTGATAAGCAATATGCATACTATCAAAAAAGGTTTGCATAGGAGTCTTACCATAGCAATATTTACCTGAATGCGGTCTAGATCTATTGTAAGAATGCACCCAATGGTCTACGTCTAACTGAAGTTCTGCCAAAGAGGTGTAAATTTTCTTTCTAAAGATAATATTGTAACATTCATCTTGCATAGTTCTGTGGAACCTTTCACATATGCCATTAGTCTGTGGAGAACGAGCTTTGGTTCGAGAATGATCAATATTTTCTACCCCTAAATATAGCTGGTAAGCGTGATTTTCAGGTCTGCCACAATACTCTGTACCACGATCCGTCAAAACACGTAGCAATGATACTTTCTGTTCATCAAAGAACGGTACTACCCTATCATTAAGAAGATCTGCAGCTGTGATAGCAGTCCTTTCTGTGTAAAGCTTAGCAAAAGCAACTCTGGAATAGGTATCAACAAAGGTTTGCTGGTAAATTCGTC
>NZ_QJHA01000014.1:0-17804 GCF_006334525.1 Wolbachia endosymbiont of Leptopilina clavipes | reverse complement strand
TTCTTGTCCGTATGCTGGAAACTCTATTGCTATTTCAACTACTGCTTTTTCTATATCCTCCGACACTCTATTTGCATACAATGGCTTGCTTTTGCTTATCTCGTGTAAAGCCTCTTCTCCTCCTGTTTCATACAGTTCTTTGAAGCGATAAATGTATCCCTTGAATATCCCATTACTTTACACGCCTGTGATACATTTCCTAATTGCTTTGCAAGTTCTAGCAATCCCAACTTTGGTTTTAGTATTTTTTCTTGTGTTGTATTCATATCTGACACTCCTTTAAAACTTGTCTATATTTTTATCTTACTTTGTTTGCTTGTCAGATCAAGTCTAAACTATTACAGATAACAGCTCTAGAAAAGGCTAAGGAAGAAAAAGAGGCCCATGGAGAAATTGAAACAGAGCATCCAGGATACTTAGGTAGCCAAGACAGTTATTATGTTGGTAATATCAAAGGTATTGGACGAATTTACCAGCAAACCTTTGTTGATACCTATTCCAGAGTTGCTTTTGCTAAGCTTTACACAGAAAGGACTGCTATCACAGCTGCAGATCTTCTTAATGATAGGGTAGTACCGTTCTTTGATGAACAGAAAGTATCATTGCTACGTGTTTTGACGGATCGTGGTACAGAGTATTGTGGCAGACCTGAAAATCACGCTTACCAGCTATATTTAGGGGTAGAAAATATTGATCATTCTCGAACCAAAGCTCGTTCTCCACAGACTAATGGCATATGTGAAAGGTTCCACAGAACTATGCAAGATGAATGTTACAATATTATCTTTAGAAAGAAAATTTACACCTCTTTGGCAGAACTTCAGTTAGACGTAGACCATTGGGTGCATTCTTACAATAGATCTAGACCGCATTCAGGTAAATATTGCTATGGTAAGACTCCTATGCAAACCTTTTTTGATAGTATGCATATTGCTTATCAGAAAAATATTGATAGCATTAAACAGGATGCTGATTTTGGTTTTGACTTTGTTAATTCTTCTGTCAGTTAATTCATGCTTGTCAGATTAAGTCTAGACTATTACACTTTAAGATCAGAAGAAATGGCAGATCAAGTTTAATAATGTTAATTCAGTAATATATTTAGTAAAATCTAAAACTAAGAAAATTCTATACTTGCAACTCTGTGAGATGCTGGTGGTATCTATCTTACTTTCTTGATAGGAATATAGATGACAAGAGATAGGCAATGGAATTACAAAGAGTTTGCAAATATTAGTTATTATTTGTAGAATATAGAGAAATTAGTAGAGATTTTAATAGTATGCCATCCGTTACTTTTATTTTACCTGATGGAAGTAAGAAAAGTTATGAAGCTGCAGAGGGAGAAACTCTTCTTAATTTAGCCCATAGAAGTGATCCAGATCTGCTTGAAGGTGCATGTGAAGGTTCTCTTGCTTGCTCTACATGCCATGTGATTGTTGATCCAAAATTTTATGATGTTGTAGAAACACATAATCCTATATCTGATGAGGAAAATGACATGCTGGATCTAGCTTTCGGTTTAACAGAGACATCGAGGCTTGGATGCCAAATAAAAATCACAAAAGATATTGACGGTTTGTGCGTAACCGTGCCCAGAGGTACAAGAAATATATCATTAGATAAATAAGAGGAATGCGTAAAATTTTTATCTATATTCTCATCTCCTTACCTTTGTTTATCCCTCTAGCGTATAGTGGTTTTTGGTATTTTTCTGCATTTAAGGTAAAAAGTCTTTTAACTGATTACATTAATGACGAAAAAGTTGATATTTCACATGATCTTAAGGGATTTCCTTTTAACCTAGTTTTTCGTGTAACGAATCCAAAATTTTCTAATGAGCAATTAACTGTTTCATCTGAAGCTTTAGTGATAAAAAACAGATTATTTGATAAGTCAGTATATATCTATATACCAAGCAATAAAGTAAACATTGCTGTCCGTAGTGATGAGAAAAAGAATATAAAGTGTCACACACACGTGAGTAGCCACTTTGTTGTTAAACTAAATGATTTACTATCTTCATTAAAATTCAACAGAAATAGCACTGTAATAGAATATATAGATACATTTCGTTACGAAGATTATGGATTAAAATGTGATGTTTTAGAAAATCAGCAAAGTGTTATAACTGAAGTGAATGATAAAAGTAATTACATTCAATTTCACTTTGATAAAGAACTGAATGAAAATACTAAACTAGAATTTGATTTTTATACTTACCGTTATAAACATACTGCAAGTCCTGAAAATTACCTTAGTGTCGACGCTAAATTAGATTATGAATTTGTAAACCATATTTCAGCTTCTAAGATTAATTTCAACATAGAAAAATTTTTGATTGAGAGTAATAACTTTTCTATTGCTGCGAATGGTGGAGTAAGTAATTACAATTTAGTTACATCTTCATTTGAAGATAAAATCAATGTAGCCATATCAAATTATAAAGAATTAATTTCGTTTGTGACTAATGATTCAAAGACTGCAGATAAATTGGAAAAATCAATATCTTCCTTATCAGAAAAAATCACTGATAACGACATTCAATTTTCAATAAAGTACGACAATAATGTAGGTTCAGGCTTTATTGGAAAATTATCCACTACTGATTTTATCACTCAATTCACCAAGAATGAGAATAGTAATTAGCTTACTTTTTACATTGATATTCCATTTAAGCATAAATGCTTTTACTTTGGATGATAAACTAAGAGACGAAAGCATGGAAGAGCGAGCAAGTAGCTTATTTGCAGTAATAAAGTGTCCAGTATGCTCTGGTGAATTATTATCCGAATCTGAGTCTCAAGTTGCATATGGTATGCGTAAGACAATTCGCAAGAAGATCAGTGATGGATATACTAACGAGCAAATAGTTTCAGAGTTAAAAAATTCTTATGGAGATTCAATTATCATTGTACCACCTGTAAAATCTAGTACCTACATTTTATGGTTTATTCCTTTTATAATTCTTCTTATTGGATGTTTTCTAATACGAAAATCAGTTCAGAAAATAGATAAAGTAGTAAAAAGATAACTATAGAGTAAAAGTGAGTTTACAACAAATGCAAGTAGCTACTATACGAACATTTGAGTTTAGATCAAAGATTGTAAGGTTAAATCTTCCATCCAAATAACCACGCACTCTACCTGCTTATCTGGGTAGACTTCTTGCACTAAGGTTTTATAGATCAACATTTGCTTTTTTATTTCATTTGATGAGGAAATAGAAACGTTATGGTGTGATTTATAGTCAATTATGATTGCTTTGTCTTCTGTTATACACAGTCTGTCTAGCCGCACTAATACTGGTTTTCCGTCAATTGTTCCACTAAGTGGAATTTCTGATTTGCCCTCCAAGTTGAACAGGTAATCATATTTTTCATTAAAGGTTAATATTTTGCTGTAAATTTCATCCTTATCTTCACTAGTGTTTATGCTATCAAGATATTTCCTAACCCAATTTTTTCTCCTGTCTTTCTCTATCTTGGGCATATATTGCAATATACTGTGAATTATTAAGCCTCTTGCATAGCTGTCTGTCGTCCCAATGCTCCTTTTTGTCATTCCAGCATTCTCATCTGTCATCCCAGTGCTTGACACTGGCTTTTTTTCTCCAGGTTCCAGCGTTACGTGCTGCAATGACATTGATAGGTTTGATGGAGGTGAAATCACTGGAACATCAAAATAATCACGTTTTTTATAAATAGAAGGGTAGTTTGCATTCATGCATAGCACTTCAACTTTTTCTTTAAATATCGGCTGTAAGTATAGTTTTTTCCTCTCATATAATGCTCCATATTGAATAACTAGATCATACCAAGAGCCCTTTTGCACTGGCTCTTTGCCTAAAATGTATAACTCATCTTCAGCACGCGTAAGTGCCACGTACAGCAAACGCAAATATTCGTTATAATCCTCTAGTTTTCTCTCTCTTTTTACTTGATTACAATAAGCATTACTATTTTTGCCACACCAAAATGGTGCTTCCGTTGCATCAAACAAAATATTTTCGCTGTTTCTTGGTACTGTATTTGTGTCAACTAAAAACACTATTGGAGCTTGTAGACCTTTTGATTTATGAATTGTCATTATTCGTACAGCATTGAGTTCTGATTGCATATCGTTTTTAATCTCAGGATTATTTTCTTTGATCCACTGAACAAATGCTTGAAGAGATGGGTGCTCAAATTGCGATACGAGGTTCATAAATTCGTCTAGAATCTCGAAGCACTCAAGACCTAGCCTTGCAGCAAATTTCTTTTTACCTGTGCGTAATATATGCGTGAATAATGTAAGAGGGGATTTTGTCTGAGATAAGTTAATCAGATAGTTTAATTCGCTATAAATAACCTCATGATAATCATGAATTTTTTCCCACAATGACTGCTCTTTACGATTATATGCAATATTGAATAAATCGTCCTCAGTAAAGTTAAATAGCGGTGATTTTAAAACATTTGCAAGAGCAAGATCATTTGCCTGGAGGAGCAAAAATTCAGCTAAAGCTATTAAGTCCTGCACAGCTATGTAATCCATAATTCTAAAATAATCTCGGCCTATAACTGGTACATTTACTTTTTTTAGTTCACTTATTATGTAATCAACTAACACATTTCGCTGCCGTACCAAAATCATAATATCCCTTGGTTCTATATGACGATCTTTGGCGACTAAAATCCGCCCTTCGTTTAACCAATTGTGAATTCTTTGGGCTATTGCCTGAGCAAGTAATCGATCTGTTACTACATAATCTTTCCTCTGTATTAAATGAATTTGTAAGGCTTGCTGCTCTTCCTCTTTATACCTTGGCAGTAACGGCCAGATTTCAATGTACCCTTGATCGTTTTCTCTATATGGAATATGTTTTATCTTGTTATCATTGAAAGATATTTCTTCACGAAAATTGTTAAATATTCTGTCTACAAGCATCAAAACTTCTGGAGTTGAGCGAAATGACTTTTCAAGTTGACATGATACCCAATCTCTGCCACCGGTTTTCGTGTGAAAATATTGCTGCATGTAATTAAATAGATGGGGATTTGCTCCTTGAAATCTGTAAATTGATTGTTTTACATCTCCAACAACGAATAAAGTTCTCTTTTCGTCACCACCGGTAAAAAATTCATTGCAGAGATTTGTTATAATTTTCCATTGACTGATACTATTGTCTTGTGCCTCGTCAACAAGAATGTGGTCTATTTTTTGATCTAGATTAAACAATATCCAATCTTTATAGCCTGGATTGCTAAGGAGATTTGTTGCTAAATTGATGATATCATCATAATCAAGCAGTGCATTCTTTGATTTTTCACTATTATATAGATCAACATATACTTTAAATATACTAAGTAAACTACTGGTTCTTGCGAATATTTGATAAGGATTTATATCCTTTACATGGGTAAACAATGCATTTTGAATGCTTTCTATCATTTGCTCTACGTCTTCAAATTTTTCCAAAGCACCCTTTGTTATAATGGATGATATGCTCTTTTTTTCGTACGATTCTGATTTGAGAAATACTTTAGCTAAGTTCTCTATCTTGTTGTCATCCCAGTAGCTGACACTGGGATCCATATTTCTTTTTTTCTGGATCCCAGTGTCAGCTACTGGGATGACAACATTTGGTACGGACGATTTTGTGCTATTACACCAATCATAAAGTATCGCACTGTAACTCTGATCTCTTTTGCTGCCCTCACTTAATATTTTAGCTAATCTTTTTATCTGCTCAATCGTTTCACTCTGTAAATCGTGAATCTTATCTGGGGCACTTAGTTTATCTTTGATATACCCTAAATTATTTTCTAGAGCTGATCTCTTTATACATAAGGTATAGAGTAAATCACTCAGCTTGTTTTCATCAATTTCAGCTGCAATGATATTTATATCGTCCTGCACAGTTTCATTATGAAGCGTTTTTTCAAATACGATGGAATGCAATTCTTTACATTCGCTCAACGTACAATTTGGAGCGATACCAGCTTCTGTAGGAAAGCTGGAGATTAATTTGTAACAAAAGGCGTGTATAGTTTGAATATTAAGACCAATATTTTCCAGTTCAGAAAAAAGCCTTCTTGCTCTTGTTAAATAATCTTTATTTTCTCTGGTCACACACTGGGCTAATTGTTCTAAATCTGTGACCAATATACCCTCTGGACATATTGCCCACTTACTAAGTGTACTGTAAATGCGATCCTCCATTTCATTTGCTGCAGCATTGGTAAATGTTAAGCAGAGAATATTTCTCTTATTCTCTAATAGAAGTCTTAATACTCTGTCTATTAAGATCTTTGTTTTACCTGTACCAGCTGATGCACTTACCCATACAGAGAAGTTAGGATTTATGGTATTTGATCTCATTAGGAGTGTATAAAGTTTGACTGAAGTGGCATTTCAAGTATAGTAAATAAGATAGTGTTAGTGAAGATATACAGATGGAAAGTTTTTGTGTAAAGGCTCCTGCAAAGATCAATCTTTTTTTACATATTATAAATAGAGAAGAAAGAGGGTATCATTTAATTGAAAGTTTGGTTGTCTTTGCTAAACTTTCTAATTTTTTAGAGATAAAAGTAGGAGAAAAAAACTTTAGATATGATAACTCTACAGTTCAATTTGTAAACTCTGAGTTTAAAATAAATTATCGATATAATACTATAACGAAAGCATTGAGTCTACTGCTTAGGCATGCTCCTGTACGCACTAAAGTCACTGTGAAGGTTGTAAAAAATGTACCAATTGCTGCGGGATTTGGTAGTGGTTCCTCAGATGCTGGAGCTGTGATACGCATGCTGGGAGAGCTTTGGAACATTGATAGGCAAATTTTAAATGATATAGCTTTAAGCGTTGGTGCTGATGTGCCTGCAAGTGTAGATAGTAAGCCAGTTTTTGTTAGAGGTGTTGGTGAGGAATTATGTCCCATTAAACAATGCTCTTTACCCATAAGTCTGGTACTTGTGAAACCAAAAAAAAAGTTTTTGAATACATCAGAAGTATTTTCCAAGTATAAAGAGGATTTCTCTCAGCCAATTAAGTGGAGTGATAACACTGAGGAGAATTTGTTAGAGCTTCTTAAAGAGACAAAAAATGACCTGCAAGAAGCAGCAATAAGTCTTGTACCTGAAATTCAGAATGTAATATCAACACTAGAGTCACAAGAAGGCTCTATACTTTCTCGTATGTCAGGTAGTGGTGTAGGGTGTTTTGGAATGTTTGATAGTGAAGAAAGTGCAAAAGCTGCAGCGGCAAATATCAAAAAGGAATATCCAGAATGGTGGGTGTGCGACACGGAATTAATGGTTTGATTTATGCCCTTAATTTCCAAGAAGAAAAATCTTATAGATGGTTACAGGGAAGAAAGATTTTGGGTAAATAATCAAGAATATCATGGCTCAATTATAATTTTTCCTGAAAAGGTGATTAAATTGAAAGAAAGTGATATAAATAACAAGGAGTATTTTAAATCTTTTTTAACAGAGGAAATAGAGATTTTGATAATAGGTACTGGTAAGATACGCGATTGTTCAATGAAGTCTTATCTTATGGAGCAAAAGAATTTAAATTTTGAATTTATGACGACGGGTTCTGCATGCAGAACCCATAACGTTTTAATATCTGAAGATAGATTTGTTGTCAGTTATCTGATAGCATGTTAGAGATATTTACACAGAGTTTTTTTATAAACAGTCTAATTGCGGTAATTATGATTAGCCTAGTCACAGGAGCTCTAGGGTCATTTATGATATGGCAAAGGTTATCGTATTTAGGTGATAGTTTGTCCCATTCTTCATTGCTTGGTATTGCACTTGCTTTGATCTTTAATATCAGCCCATCGGTAAGTATAATGCTCATTGCAATTATGTTTGCTATACTACTTTCTCTTAATTTTAATAAATTATACTCTGCTGATACGATATTGAACATAGTTACCAATGTAGTTTTATCATCGAGTTTAATACTTATGTCTTTTCTTCCATCGGGTAATAATAGTATTATTAGCTCACTTTTTGGTGACATATTAATGATTGACCAAAGTAATATAATATCAATTTTTCTAACCTCCGTAATAGTTACTTTGATATTAATATTTAGATGGCGCTATTGGCTGATGATTTCGATTAATCAAGATTTGGCAACAGTTGAGAAAGTACATGTTAATTTTGTTAGGCTAGAATTTTTGATTATACTCGCTATCTTTATTGCAATTTCTGCTCAATTAATAGGAATATTACTCATTGCTGCATTTTTGTTAATACCTGCCGCATCAGCAAGACTCATTTCAAAAACTCCAATGCAAATGATTATTGTTGCAACAGTTTTTTCTGTGATTTCTGGAGTATCAGGTTTGATATTATCTGCAAGTTTTGACTTATTAACTGGACCTGCAATTATACTTATCGCAGCTGTGTATTTAATCATTGCTTATTTTATAAGATTGGTGTTAAGTAGATCGACTTAATTTTGGTCTCGGAAGTTCATAATTCATTAACAAATGAGTGTAACTATCTGAGCGTAAAGTAGTTTTTGCTACGTTGTTTTTATGTGCTAATTGTTAATTTGTGGAGTGAAAGATATGGCCGAAGGATTTTTTTCTAGATATATAGGACAGCCTATAAAAAATTTTTATAATTATGTTACGGGAAAGAAAGAAGTGTCTGATGATATGCAGAATACAGCAAATCAAGAAAGCTCGGAATTGTTGGAAACTGATGTGCAATCAAATGATGTACCACCAAGTAGTGATAATATAATATAGATGGCATGAGGATCACGCCATCTAAAGTTAAAAAATTCCTTGAGAAACCCGATACTTTAAGTGGTGTATTAATTCATGGGAGTGACAATAGCAAGGTCGATATTTTTGTACAGGAAATAATTGCCAACTTGAATGAGTATTCAGTTCAGGTGATGGATTTTGCAGTAGTGAATAAGTCGCCTGGCTTGTTATTTTCCGAGTTGGCAAACATTTCGATGTTTACTAAAAAAAGGCTAGTTAAGCTGATAAATGTCAGTGGAAGTATATCTAAAGAGTTAAGAAACATATTGGATCATAATATAGGCGATCATTATATAGTAATGATAGCAAATGATCTTCCATATAGTTCTACAACTAAAAGTTATATGGAAAGCTCAAAAATTTTCGGTGTCATTACCTGCTATAAGGATAGCGGTAGTAATCTTTGTGATATTATATCAAGTTACTTGAAACAAAATGATATAGAGTGCACAAGTGAGATAATCTACCACTTGCAGTCTTATTTTAATCATAGCAAACTGCCTATATATTCAGAGCTTGAAAAATTAGTTTTATATCTAGGAAAAAGAAAAGATCTTAAACTTGCTGATATAGATCTATGCTTTTCAACCTCCGGCAATGATTATGTTACACTTGATAATCTGTGCTCTGCAATAGTGAGTAAAGACATGGGACAATTCATCAAAATTTCCGATGTATTGATATTACAAGAGAATTTTTCACCGATAGCATTAATCCGTATTATATCAAATTATTTTCTACGGCTAGAAAGCGTTTTGCTGTTAATACAAAATGGAATGAATGAACAAGCTGCAATTGACCAGCTGAGTCCTCCATTGTTCTTCAAACAATTGAAGAGTTTTAAATCTCATTTGAAAAGTTTGCAACTTTCAGAACTTAAGAAGATCTTAGAAAATTTGATGAGCTTGGAAGTGACTTGTAAAAGAACTGACTTGGACCATAAAATGATCTTTCAGCATGAGATTAACTATTGGTGTTATTCGTTCAGCAGAGTAGTAAAATAAGGTAGACGAGAAAAAACAACTAAATGTTGTCATGAAAGTAGCTGACACTGGGATCCAGAAATATGGGATATGTGTAGAAGTTATTTTAAAATACAACGTTTTGGCAAGATTATGGATTCCAGTGTCAAGCACTGGAATGACAAGAAATCTAATATTTTCACATTTCCTGAACAATGCTTATTGGTGTCATTCAAATACATTCGGTGCATTTAAACCTTTTGTATGATTTTCTTCTAACCTTGCAACAATGCTCTCTCTACCGATAAAAATTAATAATTTAGCGAGTTCTGGACCTGTTTCTGTTCCTGTTAAAGCGAGGCGCAACTGCATAAATAGATCTTTTGCCTTTATATCAACTGTCTGTCGAATATTTTTAACCCACTCTGATAATGTGTTTTCATTACAATCACCTTTAGGCAATGAACTTAGCGCTATTTTTATAAACTCTTTATTAAGAACCACAGGCTCTATACCAAATTTGCATGTTTTCCACCATTTGGCCACCTCAGAAAACTTTTCTATATTACTCCTTATAAAATACCAAAACTCTGAGCCAATTTGACTTAAACGATCTTGCACCATTTCAAATGGCATTTGTTGCAGCACTTTGCTATTTAGCTTATACATTTCACTCAAGCTGAATTGTGCAGATGCTGAGCTAAATTTTTTAATATCAAATGAGTTAATTAAAGACTGCATATCAACATGAGCTTCTATCGGATCAGATGTGCCAAGTTTTGCTAAATAGCTAATTAGCGCCATTGGCTCAATCTCATCTTCTCTTATGGACTTAATATCCAACCCACCTTTCCGTTTCGATATCTTGCTATCATCAAAATGTAGTAGGGGAAGGTGAGCAAATATAGGAATTTTCGCTTTTAATGCTTTAATAATTTGGATCTGAACTGCGGTATTAGTTGCATGATCTTCCCCGCGTACAACATGGGTTACATTAAAGTCAACATCATCAACAACAGAAGGTAACATGTATGTATAAATTCCATCTTCTCTTTTTACCACAGGATCGCTAATGTGAATTGTTGCAATATTTATTTCACCTTTAACTTCATCATTCCATTTTACAATTTCGTTTCTATTCAATTTAAATCTGAAATGTGGTTTTCGTCCTTCTTGCTCATAACGAATTTTCTCTTGCTCAGTTAGAAGCAACGCACCTCTATCGTAAACAGGGGGAAGACCTTGTTTTAATTGCAATTTTCGTTTAGTGTCTAATTCTTCTCTTGTTTCATAACATGCATAAATATGACCTTCTTTCATTAACTGTAAGAACACCTCGTTATAGCGCTCAAAACGCTCTGATTGCTTAAAACTTGAATTCCAGTTTATGCCAATCCATTTTAGGTCTTCTATGATATTATCTACATATTTGATATCTGAACGCTCAAGATCAGTATCATCAAAACGTAGTAAAAATTTTCCATTTTGATTACGTGTGTACATCCAACAAATGAGTGCAGTGCGTATGTTTCCTACATGTAGGTAGCCAGTTGGGCTTGGAGCGAATCTTGTTAGCATTTAAATGATTACTTTAGTTTATTTAATTGTATATAAATGTACTGCTAAAGCAAGATTCTTCTTTGTCTTGGTGTTAGTTGCTACAAAGTACAGCGAACATGAAACCTTTTTGTTAGAGTTCCATGATCTGCCTAAAATACTCTGAAAGCACGGCTTTAGTTATTTACTCTAAATATATTATACGTATACTTGTTATTAAATTAAATTTGAAATGATAAGAAATGAGTGAATTTAAATCAATCCGCAATATTGCAATAATTGCACACGTTGACCACGGAAAAACTACTTTACTTGATAACATGTTAAAACAAAGTGGCACGTTTCGTGAGAATCAAGAAGTTCAAGAACGAGTGATGGATAGTGGTGATCAAGAACGCGAACGTGGGATTACAATACTTGCAAAATGTACGTCAATAATGTGGGGTGATGAGAAAATCAATATCATTGATACACCAGGACATGCGGATTTTGGTGGAGAAGTGGAAAGGGTGCTCTGCATGGCAGATGGTGTATTACTACTGGTTGATGCTGCAGAAGGTCCAATGCCACAGACTAAGTTTGTGTTGTCAAAAGCACTAAAGGCAAATTTAAAACCGATTGTGATAATCAATAAGGTTGATCGACCAGATAGCAGAATTGATGAAGTACTAAATGAAATATATGAGTTATTTTTTAACCTTGATGCAACCAACGAGCAACTAGATTTTCCAGTACTCTATGCTTCAGGTAGAAATGGTTGGTGTGCTAAGGAGCTATCTGATGAGAGAAAAGATTTAAGCCCATTATTTTCAACGGTGATAGATTACATAAAACCTTCCGTTTATGATCAAAATGCACCTTTTGCTATGCTAGTTACTTTACTTGAATCTGATAAATTTCTTGGCAGAATATTGACAGGAAAGATCTACCAAGGAATCGCGCAAGTTAACTCAGATCTTAAGGTAATTGATCTTGATGGTCAAGTGGTTGAGCGAGGGAGATTAACTAAGTTACTCTCATTTTCTGGCTTAAAACGCGTTCCAGTAGAGCAAGCTGTAGCTGGTGATATCATTGCCATTGCAGGACTTGAGAAAGCTTCAGTTTCAGACACTATAGCAGCACCAGAAGTTACAACTGCGATCAGCTCAACTCCAGTTGACCCGCCAACAATGGCGATTACTATAAGCGTGAATGACTCACCTTTTGCTGGGCAAGAGGGAACAAAACTTACCTCAACTGTTATAAAAGATCGTTTATATGCAGAAGCAGAAACAAACGTTGCAATTACTGTAACTTTGGCTCCAAGTGGTGAAGCATTTGAAGTAGGTGGACGTGGTGAGTTGCAGCTTGGGGTACTGATTGAAAATATGAGAAGGGAAGGTTTTGAACTTTCAGTTTCACGGCCTCGAGTGCTGTTTAAAGAAGAAGATGGCAAAAAACTTGAACCTATAGAGGAAGTAGTAATTGATGTAGATGATGAGTATAGTGGAATCATCATGGAAAAACTTAGCTTTCGAAAAGGTGAAGTAACTGACATGAGACCTTCTGGTAGTGGCAGAACTAGGTTGACATTTTTAGTGCCATCAAGGGGATTAATTGGCTATCAAGGAGAATTTTTAACTGATTCTCGCGGCACTGGTATAATCAACCGTTTATTTCACAGTTATGCTCCACATAAAGGTTCAATTTCCGGAAGGCGTAATGGGGTTTTAATTTCAACAGACAAAGGCGAAGCAGTAGCGTATGCAATTTTCAATCTGCAAGATAGGGGAATTATGTTTGTTAAGCCACAAGATAAGGTATATTGTGGTATGATTGTCGGTCAGCATAGTCGTGACAATGATTTAGAAATAAATGTACTTAAAGGTAAGCAATTAACAAACGTAAGAGCTTCAGGTAGCGATGAAGCTATAAAGCTTACTCCACCAAAAATAATGACACTGGAGGATATGATAGCATATATAGACGATGATGAATTGGTAGAAGTAACTCCAAAATCTATACGTTTGCGTAAGAAGTTCCTCGATCCAAATGAACGTAAACGTGCAGGAAGGGCGAAGAATAAAGAGTAATCAACGTTCCTGATAAAAGCTGGATGAGCTACTCGGATAACACCATCATAAAGGGAACCAGTGTCAGTTACTTGAGCAGGTACTGGGATGACAAGAGAAGGCTACAAAGGTGTCATGCAAGTAGCTCATCCAGCTTTTTATAATCATCGAAAACATTGTATTTTAACATTACTTTTATACTTATAAGTTTCTAGGCACTGGATTTGTTGTAGACTTACTCTATCACTTTACCCTCTTATTTTACCACTCTCCTGCCTATATATTTTTATATGAGGATTTTTGCAAAAGTTTCGCATTTTTTGTAACATGATTTTCAGTATGTGTAACCTAAATGCAAATTGATCACGAAACTAGTGTAATTATTGAGGCCATAGAGAAATTTGGTGGTGAGGCAAGGCTTGTTGGTGGATGTGTTAGAGATTCAATTTTACAGCGTGACATTCACGACATCGATCTTGCTACTAATCTGCTGCCTAATCAAGCAGTTAAAGCGTTAAAACTCCGTAATATAAAAACTATTCCAACTGGCTTAAAACATGGAACTATTACTGCGATTTTAAATAAAAGATCCTTTGAGATTACAACGCTAAGGCATGATGTAAAGTGTAACGGTAGACATGCGAAGGTAGAATTTACTAATGATTGGCAAGCTGATGCTTCAAGGCGCGACTTTACGTTTAATGCTCTTTATGCAGACAAATATGGCCATATATACGACTACTTTGGTGGCATTCAGGACTTAAAAGCACGAAAGTTAAACTTTATAGGTAACGCTGAAGATAGGATTAAGGAAGACTATCTACGTATTTTAAGAGCGTTTCGTTTTCACGCTAAAATATGCATAGGAGATTTAAGTGATGAAATATTGGATGTGTGCAAAAAGCATTCGCACATGATTCAAAACCTCTCTGGAGAGAGAATAAGAGAAGAAATATTTAAACTCTTGGAATGCAATGATCCTGCTCCAACACTTAAGAGCATGCAAAAATCTGATGTTTTACAAAAAATTATTCCAAAAGAAGTAAAATGCGAAATTTTATCTTCACCACTTCTTATCAACACTAAACCTCCTACAAAACCCTCAGCGTATGGCCATACGCCTTTCCTAGATCCCACAATCGATGCACTAACAAAATTAGCGTTGCTTATTAGGACTGCTGAAGATAGAGTTAGTCTTGGGGAAGAAGTGAGCAAGTTTTTACGTCTTTCAAATAAGCAAAAGAAAAAAATATTATTTTTATTATCAAACAATATCAAAACAGAGCTTTCAGAAAAAGAGCAAAAGAAATACATATCTTTATTTGGTAAGGAATTATATTGTGACTTAATGAAGATTTGTGGTATTGAGTCTGGAATAAATGTTGATGAGTATATTTCATTTGCTAAGATGTTTAACATTCCAAAATTTCCTTTATCTGGTGATGATTTAATAACTATAGGTCATCAACCAGGAAAAAATTTAGGTAGAAACTTGGAATTGCTACGACAACACTGGGAAGACAGCTCCTACACTTTAACAAAGGAGGAGTTGATACTTTATGCTAAAAGTTTTATCTAGACATTGCTTCTTGCTTCACACTTACCGGAGTGCTATTAGTGTGACTCATGGAAGGATTAGGTGTTAATTTGTATTTTTCTTTAGCTTTCTTTGTTAATTGATACTCGTTTACTCCTCCTTGAGTCTGATTACACATTCCCTGATTTGGGGATAAAAATGTATCTCTTATACTTGATGCCAGTTGTAATCCCTGAATCTTATATGAAAAACATTTCATTTCAGCTTTTATTAACTCCTTCACAATAAATTCTTTGACTGAGTCATTATTGCTATTATTTCTGTTAGCCAAAAAATCTGTGAAAGAATTTAGTATTGATTTACTATCTTCTTCATTTAAATACAACTCTTTTGCGCACTTTTGAACAGAAGATACCTTTATGACAGAATTTTTTTTAATCTCTTGTTCAAAAACTCGTGTAACAACTTGTTTAACCCGATCTTCTATGATCTCTTTTCCAGATTTAACCAAATTCTCTTCCAACAGTGCAAGTAACTTATCACTTTTAAATTTATAACCATTTTGATATGGTAGAGATTGTATAGTTTTCTCAAACACGTTATGGCAAAAGTGTTTTTCTTTAAATTCAGGAAAACCTTTTTTCAACTCCTCATTTTTCTTAGATAAAAAGCTCTTGAGATCCTCATTCCCGCGAAGCTTAGATAAACTCTTTGGAATTATAGAATAAGTAGTTGATTTTGCAATAGATACTGTACTAACTTTATCTACCTCTTTAGTTTTTGCTTGTGCTTTAGTTTTTTCATCAATCCCTTCTAATTTTGTATCAACATTATTTGACTTTTCTTTTAACTCTTGTGGTCCATCTTCAGCTATTGAACTTTCAATCTGTTGATTTTTAATGTTTCACTAAGTGTTTCTACATTATTTTCAACAGAAGATATTGCGATACTTGTTGCTTTTTCTCGTTCTTGACTCAGATGTTCAACTTGTTTTTGTAACTTTTTATTTTCCCCTTGTGAAGATTTTAATTTTCCCTCCAAATCTGCCTTTTGTTTCTTTATTTCAACGTTACTTTCTTCTAATTTCTGTGATTTTTCCTGCAATTTGTCAACTTCACTTTCTAATTCTTTTTTCTCTTTTTCAATGGTATTTAGATTAGTCTTTTCTTTCTCTAATTGTTGTTTAAGATTCTCTACTTCAGCATCTTTTCCCTTAGCTTTTTCTTTCAATTCGTTAACTTCATCTTCTAATTCTTTTTTCTTTATTTCAGCAGCATTTAGTTTACTACTTGAATCCTTTAATTCATCTTTTAGATTAGTTTTTTCTTGCACTAATTGTTGCTGAGCACTTTCCAATTTTTTTTCTAAATTTAGTATTTTTTCCTCAGCTTGTTTGAATTCTGCTTGTTTCTCCTTAAGTTGATTTTCTAATTGCTTTATTTTAGCATCAGATTCGTCTTTTAACTTACTAACTTCATTCTCAAGTTCTGTTTTGCACTCGTAGCTTTTCATTCTCTTTCCTCGCAGTTTCATTTATATCTTTATTTTCATGAAATGACTTTATTAAATTATCTTTTTCCCTTATTCTTTTCTCTTCTTCAATTATAATTTGCTGTTGTTCGTTCTTTTTATTCTCCATTTCCTTTTCCTTTTGTTCTAATGCTTTATTTAATTGCGTTAAAATGCCTATTTTCGCGTCTTTTTCTTCTACCTTTACTGAGAGCGTTTCTATTTTATTTGCAAATTCTTTATTGCGCTCAATTAATTCTTTCTGCAAATGTAATATCTCTTCAGACTTTTTCTTCAACTGTACTAAAAATTCTTCTCCTCTTTTTCGTGCAACTTCTGCTAATTCTTTATAACTCTTTTCAAGTTCTGCAAGTTTAGACTTTAACTCTCTATTTTTCTCTCCTAAGAAATCATTTCCTGATTGTAAGCTTCCAATCTGCTGTGCTTGATTATTACAGAGCCCAATAAATGCTTCGAGTGCCTGACTTACACCTTCCAGTTGCTCCTTTAATTTTTCATTCTTATCCTCTGTCTCAACAAATTCAGTCTGAATTTCTGTATCTTTAAATGTAGTTTTACCTTCACTAATTATTTTACTTTGGACCTCTTGTGCTACAACTTCAGAAATTTGAACACTTTGATCTACTACTTCGGGAGCATCAGTTTGAACTCCATTATTCACAATAACTTTATTGTGGTGTAGGATATTCTCTGCCCATTTATTCCATGTAATAGTCTAGACTTAATCTGACAAGCATGAATTAACTGACAGAAGAATTAACAAAGTCAAAACCAAAATCAGCATCCTGTTTAATGCTATCAATATTTTTCTGATAAGCAATATGCATACTATCAAAAAAGGTTTGCATAGGAGTCTTACCATAGCAATATTTACCTGAATGCGGTCTAGATCTATTGTAAGAATGCACCCAATGGTCTACGTCTAACTGAAGTTCTGCCAAAGAGGTGTAAATTTTCTTTCTAAAGATAATATTGTAACATTCATCTTGCATAGTTCTGTGGAACCTTTCACATATGCCATTAGTCTGTGGAGAACGAGCTTTGGTTCGAGAATGATCAATATTTTCTACCCCTAAATATAGCTGGTAAGCGTGATTTTCAGGTCTGCCACAATACTCTGTACCACGATCCGTCAAAACACGTAGCAATGATACTTTCTGTTCATCAAAGAACGGTACTACCCTATCATTAAGAAGATCTGCAGCTGTGATAGCAGTCCTTTCTGTGTAAAGCTTAGCAAAAGCAACTCTGGAATAGGTATCAACAAAGGTTTGCTGGTAAATTCGTCCAATACCTTTGATATTACCAACATAATAACTGTCTTGGCTACCTAAGTATCCTGGATGCTCTGTTTCAATTTCTCCATGGGCCTCTTTTTCTTCCTTAGCCTT
>NZ_QJHA01000025.1:0-10505 GCF_006334525.1 Wolbachia endosymbiont of Leptopilina clavipes | reverse complement strand
TAAAGGCATTAGAAGCAAAAGTAGCTCAGGATGGTATCATTTTAACAGAAGAACAGATAACAGCTCTAGAAAAGGCTAAGGAAGAAAAAGAGGCCCATGGAGAAATTGAAACAGAGCATCCAGGATACTTAGGTAGCCAAGACAGTTATTATGTTGGTAATATCAAAGGTATTGGACGAATTTACCAGCAAACCTTTGTTGATACCTATTCCAGAGTTGCTTTTGCTAAGCTTTACACAGAAAGGACTGCTATCACAGCTGCAGATCTTCTTAATGATAGGGTAGTACCGTTCTTTGATGAACAGAAAGTATCATTGCTACGTGTTTTGACGGATCGTGGTACAGAGTATTGTGGCAGACCTGAAAATCACGCTTACCAGCTATATTTAGGGGTAGAAAATATTGATCATTCTCGAACCAAAGCTCGTTCTCCACAGACTAATGGCATATGTGAAAGGTTCCACAGAACTATGCAAGATGAATGTTACAATATTATCTTTAGAAAGAAAATTTACACCTCTTTGGCAGAACTTCAGTTAGACGTAGACCATTGGGTGCATTCTTACAATAGATCTAGACCGCATTCAGGTAAATATTGCTATGGTAAGACTCCTATGCAAACCTTTTTTGATAGTATGCATATTGCTTATCAGAAAAATATTGATAGCATTAAACAGGATGCTGATTTTGGTTTTGACTTTGTTAATTCTTCTGTCAGTTAATTCATGCTTGTCAGATTAAGTCTAGACTATTACACCTGAGATTATTGCTGGTATTGTAAATCTTAAGCACGCCTTTTAGTTAACCTTCATTTTAGTCACCCTCCTTTCCTTTTTTTTATCCCTTGATTCGCAGCAGGTCTTAGGAATTCGATTGGGCACTAAATTGGTAAACACGAAAGCGCTCTACAACATTTTTGTGCAAAACGACTGGGTCCCGCATTCACTAATTTGACTGATGAAAAAGTAAAGTCAATTACGTGAATTGAAGTTTAAGAGACTATACAGAAATTAAGATGAGAAACGTACTTGTCATAGCAAATTTACATTTTTGTGAAAAATTTTTTATCATATGTCAAAAAACATATTGACTTAAGTACTTTTATATTACTAAATACCAATTTAAACATATTAGGAGTGCAAAATGAGTTTAAGTTCTGAATTAATTGAAGAGGTAGATCAAGGAAATATCCAGGCAGTTAAAAATTTTATTGAGCAAGGTGGTAACATAGAAGCTAAAAACGATGATGGATGGACACTTTTACACCGTTCTGCATGGAAAGGCCGTACAGAGATTGTTGAATTTCTTGTTGATCAAGGAGCTAATATTAATGCTAGAACTACTAGTGATAGTAAAAAGCCTATACATGTTGCTGCTAAAGAAGGTTATCAAGAAATAGTAGATTTTTTTCTTGGTAAGAGGATGAGGGTTGATGATGCTGATAATGATAAATGGACACCGTTACACTATGCTGCTGCTTATAACCACTTAGAGCTTTCTGAATTTCTCCTGGGTCAACATGCTAACATAGAAGCTAAAAATAAGAATAACAAAACACCTTTAGACTTAGCTCGTGAAAAAAGCCACACAAAAATAGTAAGTTTTCTAATGCAACCACAATTAGACCAAGAACTAATAAATGCAGCTACGGAAGGAAATCTCCAAATAGTTAAAATCTTATTGAGCCAGGTGCTAACATAGAAGCTAAAGACAATAATGGATGGACACTTTTACACTATGCTGCATCGAAAGGCCATAAAGAGATTATTGAATTTCTTGTGAATGAAAAAAAAGCTAATATTAATGCTAGAACTACTAGTGATAGTAAAAAGCCTATACATGTTGCTGCTAAAGAAGGTTATCAAGAAATAGTAGATTTTTTTCTTGGTAAGAGGATGAGGGTTGATGATGCTGATAATGATAAATGGACACCGTTACACTATGCTGCTGCTTATAACCACTTAGAGCTTTCTAAATTTCTCGTTGGTCAACGTGCTAACATAGAAGCTAAAAATAAGGATAATAAAACACCTTTAGACTTAGCTTGCAAAAGAAATCACATGAAAATGGTAGATTTTCTAGCGCAAGCAAAATTAGACCAAGACTTGATAACTGCAGCTGCAGAAGGAAGTCTCCAAACAGTTAAAAATCTTATTGAGCGAGGTGCTGACATAGAAGCTAAAGACGAGAAAGGATGGACACCTTTACACTATGCTGCTCGTTATAATCACTTAGAGCTTTGTGAATTTCTCCTGGGTCAACATGCTAACATAGAAGCTAAAAATAAGAATAATAAAACACCTTTAGATCTAGCTCGCGAAAGAAATCACATGGAAATAGTAAGTTCTCTAATGCAACCACAATTAGGCCAAAAGATGACTGCAGTTGCGGAAGAAACTATCCAAAAAGTTAAAAATCTTATTGAGCAAAGTGCTAACATAGAAGCTAAAGATATGGATATTTCCAATGACAATTTAAAAAGTGACAGGAGAGCTTCTTCTAATGATAGCTTAGAAAGTGACGGAGATACTGCTCCAGGTACGACTGTAAAAGAGGTAAAAGTAGAATCTTATGCCAAATCAAGAAAGGTACAAAGACAATAAGTTGAAAATGTGATGTAAAAGAGATAAATGGGCATGTGTAACCGAGACTGAGGTATACTAGCCCATCTCTTGATGTATTTGTGTAATCTTTTTCTCTTTTAGCAAATTTTGTAACTCACCTTTTTCATACATCTCGCGTGTTATGTCACAGCCACCAACAAACTCTCCCTTTATATATAATTGTGGAATTGTTGGCCAATCAGAGAAACTTTTTATGGACTGACGTATTTCATCATTCTCAAGTACGTTGATGCATTTAAACTTTACATTCAATTTTTTGAGAATTGACACGACGAGTCCAGAGAATCCACATTGAGGAAAGTCAGAGGTGCCTTTCATATACAGCACTACATCGTTTTCTGCTATGTCTTTTTTTATTTGTTCAAAGTTGTTCATAAATATCACCTTAATTTTAAGCTCCAGTTTCTAGTTGCAATGCATGTATAGACTGACCTTCAAGAGCCTTATATACCATTCTGTGTTGTTCTATTTTTGTCTTTCCAGAAAAACACTTGGAAGTTATTTTTAAATGATAATGATCATCATCTCCAGCAAGGTCCTTAATCTTTATATCAGCATCAGGAAATGATTGTTTGATAATTTTCTCTAACTCGTGAATTGTAATAGTCATTGGTTTATTTTAATTATAAGTCTAAAATATGCAATTGATTATTGTGAAGACAATAGATTCAGCGTGCTGAGAGCACTAGCAAGACGAGATTTTAATTGACTTGCATACTCATTCCAGTCCTCTATTTCCTTTCTTGCCACACCTGAGGTAACGGCAGCTTTTGCAACAGCAGGAGATACCATAGAAATTAATCTTGGATCAAATGGAGTAGGTATTATATATTCACGTCCATAGCTCATTTTACGACCGCCATAGGCTGCAGATATCTCATTCGGCACTGGCTCACGGGCAAGCTTCGCTATTGCATCTGCAGCTGCAATTTTCATTTCTTCATTTATTGTCGTTGCATGTACATCAAGTGCTCCTCTGAATATATAAGGAAACCCCATTACGTTATTGACTTGGTTGTTATAGTCTGACCTACCAGTTGCAATTATTGCATCTGGCCTTACAGACTTTGCAAATTCAGGCCTTACTTCTGGATCAGGATTAGCAAGAGCAAAAATGATCGGGTCTTTACCCATGCTTTTTAACATCTCTTCGCTGAGCACATCCTTTGCAGAGAGTCCGATGAATACATCAGCGCCTTTTATGGCATCAAGTAGAGAACGTTCTTTAGTGTCAATTGCATATTTTTCCTTCCACTTATTCATGTCCTCTTTTCTGTCTTTGTGTATTACTCCTTGTTTGTCACATAGCACTATGTTCTTAGCGCCCATGGACTTTAGTATTTCCAAACACGCAATACCAGATGCTCCAGCACCATTCATGATGATCTTGACATTCTCTAATTTCTTTTCAGCAATATCGAGGGCATTTTCTATACCAGCTGCAACAACTACTGCAGTGCCATGTTGATCATCGTGGAACACCGGAATATCCATCAACTCATTTAGACGTTTCTCTATTATAAAACAATCAGGAGATCTTATATCTTCTAGATTTATCCCCCCCCAACTTGGACCAAGATACCTTACTGCATTGATGAAATCTTCTATGTTTTCTGTGTCAACTTCTATATCAATTGCATCAATGTCAGCAAAACGCTTAAATAAAACAGCTTTGCCTTCCATGACGGGTTTTGAAGCAAGAGGACCGATATTGCCAAGTCCCAGCACTGCGGTGCCATTTGAAATGACAGCAACATAATTGCTTTTTGCCGTGTAATCATAAACAGCTTTAGGATTTTTAGCTATTGCAAGGCATGGGGCTGCAACACCAGGGGAATAAGCAAGTGATAGGTCATGCTGTGTGGATAAGGGTTTTGTTGGTATAACTGATACCTTACCAGGTTTACCACTTTTATTATGGTACTTAAGTGCTTCTTGTTTTGTGGTGTTATCTAAATCATTATTCATGCTTTGAGCTTATTGTTAGTAATTTCCTAAGTATATGGGGTTTTTATGAATGTTCAACTATTAGCTTGTGAACTCTATTGTACTTCTGTATAAATTTATCTACTACGTAGGGTGATGTGACATGCTTAAGAAAAACGTGCCTAATTTGCTAACAATCTCTCGTGCGCTCGCAATACCGGCAATAATATCAAGCTTTTATATAGAGAGTAAGTATGCAAGTCTAATAACAATATTGATCTTTATGTTTGCGTGCATTACAGATTTTTTTGATGGTTATTTAGCGCGTGCATGGAAAGTCCAATCGAATTTTGGCAAGTTATTTGATCCAATTGCCGACAAGTTAGTAGTAGCTTCAACAATAATCATGCTAGTTTATAAGCACAAGATAGATGATATTACAATTATACCGTCAGTTATAATTGTTTGTAGGGAGATATTAGTTTCAGGTATGCGGGAGTTCTTGATAGCTACAAACGTTAGTTTACCTGTGAGTAAGGCTGGGAAAATTAAAACATTTTTGCAGATGGTTGCTATAGTAGCGTTAATAATGAGTGATTATGAAGCAACTAAATATATAGGTGTGGTTTGCTTATGGGCTGCGGCTGTTATGACTATGTGGTCAGGCTATAATTACGTTCTAGCTGGCATCAAACAGATTGACTAAATTGCTTAAGAGTATACAAAGAAAGTTAATAATTTCATTACATTGACTTGGTAATTAAAATACTATATAATGTATTAGTTCATAAGTTGGTCTGTTCATATGACTAGTATTACAGGCACTAAGTTTTTTTTAAAAAGATCCAAAGGTAAAAAAGGTGCTAAAATGGAAGATTTTTTCTGGGATTTTTGGCCAACAGTTGATGAAGAAGTCAGAAAAGAAAGAGAGGAAGAAAAAAGCAAAAAGCTCGAACAAGAACTATTAACACTAAAAAAAAGAGAGCTACATAGGAAATGTGTATCATTGGTAACAATGGTTCCATTTGCATTATTGATGGCAATTGAGCTCGAAAAAACATGTAGCGATCAGGTATTACTTGGCCTTATAAGCAGCTCATTAGGCCATACTATATTACCTTTCACAACTTTATATCTTATTTGCACACTATATTTAATTTATAATAATAGAAAAATAGCACAAAAAGAACGAGAATTGGAGAATATTGAAAGTGGGAAAACAGTAGAAAAAGAAAAGAGAGACCTTCCTTGTACCGTTGATGATTACTTTAACTATGCTGATGCTGCTTTAGTTACATTAGTTATTGTGGCTAGCATAGTAGGTGAAGCATTGGAGCAAGGAATAATAGGAGACGTAGCTTTTTCAATTTCTAGTCTATTTTACTTTGTAGCGAGTGCTACTTTCTGCTATCGCGAGTACAAGAAAAGTAAAAAATATGAAGTAGAAAAAGAGCAAGATTTTGATGAGAAATCTGAAAAAAAGACAAGCAATATGTCTGCAGCTAAGTTAATGCTCGCTGGTTCTTCTTTATTACTAATCAGGAGAATAATATTGATTTCTGGAGTAGCATTAGCATCATCTGCTGTTGGGCCTGCTTTAGGTCTGGTAGGTCTTGCTCTTTTGATGGTAGGAAGTGGATTGATCACACATTCTTATAGTAGAAAGCTAGAGAACGTAGAAGTGAGTGGAAAGGGTGTTGCAATAGGTGGTGGTGCGAGCAATATAGGTAATGGTGGCCAAGAGCCGCTTTTCGTTCGATGATAATGCCAAAAATTTGTTTATTTAGGTAATATTTAGTCTATACTTTATTTTGATCAAAAAAAATCTTATGTATAAGACTTTAATCATATGCTTTTTTCTTCTGACTTGCCCCTTCACGCAGTCGTATGCGAATGATCTTGAACACACTGAAACTGAACTATATGAGGAGGCAGTTAAGCTTTATGATCAGAAAAAATATAAGCAAGCTATTAGAGCATTTCAAAAGATAGAGGATTTGTATCCTTTATCTTATTGGGCAATGAAAGCCAAATTATTGTCTGGGGTTTCTCACTATAATATGGGTAAATACAGCGGTGCTGCAAGTGATATGGATGATTATATATACGTTTATCCAAATGGTGAAGATTTGCCATATGTATATTACTTAAGAGTATTATCTTATTACATGCAAATTAACAAAGTGCAGCTTGGGCAACAAATTGCATATAAAACTTTAGAGCTAGCTACTGAATATATTAATCTTTTTCCGAATAGCGAATATATAGAAGAGATCAAAGAAAAAGAAAAATTAATCACAGAACATATATCAAAAAAAGAGTATTCTATTGGTGAATTTTACCTAAAGCGTGGTGAATATTTAGCAGCAATTAAGCGTTTTCAAGATATGATAAGCGATAAAGATTCTAAATATTCTTCTAGAGTTATTACTTATTTAATAACAGCTCACTTAGCTCTTGGCCTTGACTTAGAAGCTGAGCAGTATGAAAATATGTTAGTAGAAGGGGTGAATTAGTTTTCTTATGGCTGGTCATTCACAGTTTTCAAATATAAAACATCGAAAAGGTGCTCAGGATGCAAAGCGCTCGCAAAAATTTACGAAGCTCATTAGGGAAATAACAGTTGCTGCAAAACAAGGGCTACCTGATCCCGAGCTTAATCCACGTCTTCGCTCTGCTATCTTTGCTGCGCGAAAGGAAAATCTACCAAAAGATAAAATAGAAACAGCAATAAAAAATGCAACTGGTAACGTTGCTGGAGAAAATTATGAAGAAATACAATATGAAGGCTGCGGACCTTCTGGTACTGCAATTATTGTTCATGCTCTGACGAATAATCGCAACCGAACTGCTTCTGAGATACGTTATATCTTTTCTCGCAAAGGCGGTAATTTGGGAGAAACAGGATGTGTGAGTTACCTTTTCGATCATGTAGGCTTAATTGTCTATAAAGCAGAGGGTATAAATTTTGAAGATTTATTTAACTATGGAATTGAATTAGAAGTATTGAATGTTGAGGAAAATAACAAAGAAGAATTATATGTTATAACTTGTGAAGTGAAAGATTTTGGTAGAGTGCGTGATGCTTTCTATACAAAATTTGGAGAACCAGAACTTGCTCGTCTTTCATGGCAACCAAAGGACCTGATTGAAGTGAGCGACAAAGAATTAATTGATAAATTATCTACATTAGTTGAAGAGCTAGAAGATAATGATGATGTGCAGTATGTTGAAGGTAATTTTATTTTTGCTGATAAACTATGAGGCTTGTAATACTTCCACTGCTTTGTATTTTACCAGCATATGCAACTGAAACATTTGCGCAGAAATACTATTGTCATTCCAGTGCCCAGACACTGGAAATTGATTGTAAACAGCACGCTATACAACATTTTCGATTAAAAAACTGTTCAAGCACTGGAATAACAGAAAGCAACCTAAACCACTTTCCAGCGTTACTTCAGCGCGGGATCAGGAAAAAAAAAGCTGCTTTGGTGACAGAAAGTGATAGAAAGTTGTTATTCATATCCAGTGACATAAAATCCTCTTTTTTTGACGCAGAAGGTTTGGCGCCAAATACAGTAATGAGATTAATCGACATATATAAAGGTTATGGTGTAGATTTTAAAAAAGACATTGTGCCCAAAAGCAAATTGGAGGTGCTGTGTGAAAAATCACTCAGTAATCAGAAGGCAGAAGAAAAAATTTTATATACTTCACTGACAACAGATAAAAAGGTCATGAGCTTGTATCATTATGAGTCACAAGAAGCAAAAGAAGTGTATTTTAATAAAGAGGGGGTAAGCTTGAAGAGTAGCGAAATTTTTGTAAATCCTTTAAACGGAGATTTTCGTATATCTTCGAAATTTGGTAATAGAAAGCATCCTGTTCGCGGTAAAATTGCTTTTCACAAAGGAGTAGATTATGCAGCTAAGCTTGGCAGTCCCATATATGCTGCTGCAGAGGGTGTGGTAGAATATATAGGAAAGAATGGTGGCTATGGAAATTACATCAAAATAAAACACAAAAATGAATATTCAACTTGTTACGCACATATAAGCAAATTTAGTAGCGATATAAAGTTAGGCTCTAAAGTAAAGCAGGGGCAGATCATTGCTTATGTCGGCAGCACTGGTGTTGCAACAGGACCTCATTTACATTATGAAGTTATATATAATGGTAAACATATTGATCCGCTTACGATAGCTCATGGCAATGAGATAAAGTTGCCTGATCGTGAATTAAGAGAGTTTAAATTATTTGTAAGTAAGGTAGATGAAATAATCAGCAGAGAGGGTGCAAGTGAAAAAGCAATCTGATAAAGACAGCACAGATAAAAATACGATAAGTGATAGAAATCTAAGTAAAATTCAGGCTTTTCCTGTACTAATAGCGCTAGGGTTAATTTTATTGGTACTTTTTGTGTATGATAGCACAATTGCACTTGGAGTTGCTGCTGTTTCAATTTTGACTTTTCTTCAGGCACTTTTCGTTAATGACCCTAATGAAGCAAGAGTGATAGAGTTTTTTGGTCATTATATTGGAACTTATTTTAAGTCTGGAATATGCGTAACGCTTCCGTTTTCGAGTAAATATAGAGTGTCTCTGAAATTTCAGAATATTAACACAGAAAAAATTAAAGTTAATGATGCTAATGGAAGTCCGATAGAGATTTCAGTAGTAATTGTTTGGAGAGTGAGCAGTCCTGCGAAGGCATATTATAATGTTAATAATTATCATGATTTTGTTTTTGTGCAAAGTGACTCGGTAATTAGAGAACTTGCAAGTAATTATCCGTATGATAGCGAAAACGATGAGGAATCTTTGCGTAAAAATTCTGATAAAATTTCAAATGAATTGAGATCAATGCTACAACAAAGATTGAATATTGCTGGAATTGAAATTGCAGAAGCAAGAATATCGCATTTGGCCTATTCATCTGAGATTGCACAAGCAATGCTGAGGCGTCAACAAGCGCATGCCATCACCTCTGCAAGAAAGCATATAGTGCAAAATGCAATAGGAATTATCGAAGAAGTAATAGCCCATTTTGAAAAAAATAAAAGCTTACAATTGGATGGAAAACAAAAGGTTCAATTGATAAACAATTTGCTAGTTGCTCTGATCTCTGAGCAGGATGCACAGCCGACTATTAGTTTGGATAATAATTAGCATAGAAGCCGATTGGGTTTCATGAATGCAAGTCACTGTTAATTTCTTGATTAATAGACTAAATGATGTTATAAATTACACGCATTAGGGGTGCTCTAAAAAAGCTGAGAGTACATAAAGTACAACCCTTTGAACCTGATCTTGTTAAAACAAACGTAGGAAAATGTATGTA
Source organism: Wolbachia endosymbiont of Leptopilina clavipes (assembly GCF_006334525.1). Lineage (NCBI taxonomy): Bacteria > Pseudomonadati > Pseudomonadota > Alphaproteobacteria > Rickettsiales > Anaplasmataceae > Wolbachia > Wolbachia endosymbiont of Leptopilina clavipes. Next base: position 611 of record NZ_QJHA01000025.1, on the reverse strand, counting down.
TATAAATATTGAAGAATGCTTTGGCTTCATCATCGCATTCATTACATCTCTCATTGGGTTATTGCCTCAAGTATATAGAGCCATATATCACAAAACTTACTCGTGACATATCGATGCTAATGTTGGTGAATTATCTTATTTGTTCATCATCTTGGCTTATTTACGGTATTTGTCAGGGTTTAACTTTTGTGATACTCAGTAATATTGCTGGATTAGTGATCAGTATAATATGTAATAGTCTAGACTTAATCTGACAAGCATGAATTAACTGACAGAAGAATTAACAAAGTCAAAACCAAAATCAGCATCCTGTTTAATGCTATCAATATTTTTCTGATAAGCAATATGCATACTATCAAAAAAGGTTTGCATAGGAGTCTTACCATAGCAATATTTACCTGAATGCGGTCTAGATCTATTGTAAGAATGCACCCAATGGTCTACGTCTAACTGAAGTTCTGCCAAAGAGGTGTAAATTTTCTTTCTAAAGATAATATTGTAACATTCATCTTGCATAGTTCTGTGGAACCTTTCACATATGCCATTAGTCTGTGGAGAACGAGCTTTGGTTCGAGAATGATCAATATTTTCTACCCCTAAATATAGCTGGT
>NZ_QJHA01000041.1:0-18680 GCF_006334525.1 Wolbachia endosymbiont of Leptopilina clavipes | reverse complement strand
TATGTTGGTAATATCAAAGGTATTGGACGAATTTACCAGCAAACCTTTGTTGATACCTATTCCAGAGTTGCTTTTGCTAAGCTTTACACAGAAAGGACTGCTATCACAGCTGCAGATCTTCTTAATGATAGGGTAGTACCGTTCTTTGATGAACAGAAAGTATCATTGCTACGTGTTTTGACGGATCGTGGTACAGAGTATTGTGGCAGACCTGAAAATCACGCTTACCAGCTATATTTAGGGGTAGAAAATATTGATCATTCTCGAACCAAAGCTCGTTCTCCACAGACTAATGGCATATGTGAAAGGTTCCACAGAACTATGCAAGATGAATGTTACAATATTATCTTTAGAAAGAAAATTTACACCTCTTTGGCAGAACTTCAGTTAGACGTAGACCATTGGGTGCATTCTTACAATAGATCTAGACCGCATTCAGGTAAATATTGCTATGGTAAGACTCCTATGCAAACCTTTTTTGATAGTATGCATATTGCTTATCAGAAAAATATTGATAGCATTAAACAGGATGCTGATTTTGGTTTTGACTTTGTTAATTCTTCTGTCAGTTAATTCATGCTTGTCAGATTAAGTCTAGACTATTACAACTTACTGAATTTTCTTGTTCTTGATACATAAAATACCCCCAGTTTATTACAGCTTAGTATAAATATCTACACTATATAAATATCAATTCAACTTATCACCACCGGGTAACGGTGGCAAGCCAAAAGCTTCTCTTTTTTCATTGAGCGTCATGAAGCTTGCGTTTTGCACGTATTTCCACATCTTTTGTCTTTTCTCCATTAGAATTTCTATCGCGTCTTTATCATATGACAAACATAAATCTTTACCAAACTTGGGCACTAGCCAAGAATTCAGGTGACAGATAATATTTTCTAGCGTTGGTAAAATCGTCTGTTCCCAAAGGGAAAGACGTGCTTCGATCAAATTGCTATAAGTATTATCACCTGGTATGCCAAGCAACTGCGGCGGAACGCCAAAAGCCAGTGCAATATCACGAGCTGAGCTGTGTTTAGACTCAATAAAATCCATATCTCTCGGTGATAAGCTCATCTCCTTTCACTCTAGGCCCCCTTCAAGTAATATTGGTCTTCCAGCGTTAACAGGACCTGAATAATGATCGTTTATCTGTGCTTTTAAGCGTTGATATTGCTCTTGACTTAAGTTTCCACCACTTCCATCCTTTTCTGATTTTACAACTATTGCACCACTTGGTCTTGCTCCATTTTGCAGCATTGCCTGATTCCAAGCACCAGCCTGATTATGCTGATCTATACTATATGCAGCTGCCTCAATTGGTGAAAGTCCATACCAATCATTCAAAGGGTTAAAGGTTTTAAGATGCAGTACTGTTGAACGCCCAGTCAATTTATCAACTTTAAAGTCATAACTGTTGTTATTTACGGTATAACGATAGGCATAGGGAACGTTACTTCTCCCCGGAACAATTTCAACTCTATCAGGGCGCAGAAGATAAAGCTCTGTTGGTTTGTTCTGCGCCTCAATCATCAATACATAAGAATTGCCATTAACTAATCGATAAGTCACAATCCCTTCAATAAATTCCGATTTTGATGTCATTGGATTAGGAGAATAAAGTAACTTCAGTAATGGATGCGCTTTTAGTTGTGATTTTCCCTGGTCAGTAAGCTGGCAGAGAGTAAAAGGTACCGAAGATGAAGCACTTGCGATCATATTAATTGCTCGAAAGGCAATAACATTTTTTATGTAACCTTCCTCAGCAAAACTTACATAATCACGTCTACTCCAACTTGGTTCCATCATTAGTTGCAAAGCAGAGTATTCACTGCTTTTCTTTCTTTGAAAAATGTTAAAATTCATACGTGCCTCCTGAAAAATTAAATTTGTTAAAAGATTAAAATTATAGTTGAATTATATCAATTGGTGTTACAAGAATGATATCATCTGAGTAGCTGACACTAGTTCGTTTGCGATAGTGCCATTCAAGTAGCCCATATTTGTCATCCAAGTAGCTTGACACTAGGATCCATCTTTTTATACAATTTAGTCAAAGACGTTCCTCTTAGCGTAAAACAGCTATGCTTACCAGTTCAGTGTGCTATCTACAATCAAATTTCTGGATTCCAGACTGGAATGACATTGATAGACCTAAAGAAATAGAATATGACAGAATGGCTAATATCTAACCAATTTGCTGATTATAACCATTCTGTGAAATTCATGGAAGCAAAAATTCAACAAATTTACAATAATTTATCTGACGAGTTAGTATGGCTGCTCCAGCACCCTCCACTTTATACTGCAGGAATCGGTGCAACAGATGATGACATTATTGAAAAATTGTTTCCTGTCTATAAAACAGGCAGGGGTGGTAAATATACATATCACGGTCCAGGGCAGCGTATTATATACTTAATGCTAAACCTTAAAAAAAGAAATAAATGCGATATAAAACTATACATTAGAGATCTTGGTAGTTGGATCATAAATGTTTTAAAGCATTTTAATATACTCGGAGAATTCAAAGAAGATAGAATAGGTATCTGGGTGAACAACAATGGAGTAGAAGAAAAAATAGCAGCTTTTGGCATTCGCTTGAGAAAATGGGTAACTTATCATGGCATAGCGCTTAATTTCTCTCCGAATCTTTCCCACTATAAGGGTATTATTCCTTGTGGACTAAAAGATTACGGCGTTACATCAATGGAAAAACTAGGAGTAAAAGTTTCTCTTTGCGAATTAGATGATATATTAAAGCAAGAGTTTCATAAGATATTTTAATGTATTTTTCTATTCTTTATTTTCTATGCCTTTTACTCACTAATCCTGCAAATCAAGTTGATATTATTGCTCCTTCTTCGAAAGGAAAAGAATCAGATCTGCCTACTATAAGAGAATACGTAAAAACTTTGGATTTTAATCCTCACATTTCGGAGAAAATATACAGTAATGACAACCAATTTTATTCTAACTCTGATGAGTTTAGAGCGAATGATTTGGTTAATGCGCTCACTGATGATAGTAAAATAATTTGGTGTATTAGAGGAGGAGAAGGGGCTTCTCGGCTAATTCCTTACCTAGAAAAGCTGCCCAATGATAAAAAAGAAAGAATTGCTCAAAATAAAAACAAGAAAATTCTTATAGGCTATAGTGATATCACTGCTTTACATATTTATCTGCAAGTCAAATATGACTGGCAAACTCTTCACGGCACCATGTTAGAAATGATAGTAAATAACTCCGTTGCTGAAAGTTCTGTTGAAAAATTAAAAGAGTTAATTCTTAAGCAACGCAACTCTATCAGATTTGATAACCTAAAAATGATCGACAATGGCGTTAGACTAAAAAATGGCAAATTAGAGTCTAAAATCATCGGTGGTAATATGACTTTGGTTGAAAACAGTATAGGAACTGCTTGGCAAATAAATGCAAAAGACAAAATTCTATTTTTAGAAGACATAAGAGTTTATCCATATTCAATTGAGCGCAGTCTAGATCACCTAAAACAAGCTCATATTTTTGATGGAGTACATGCAGTAATATTCGGTGACTTTGTTAACTGTTATAATGATAATCTTGTTGAAATTGTAAAAGAAAGGTTTGCAAAAAGTGTTAACTTTCCTGTATTTACAATGAAAGGGGTAGGCCATGGACATATAAATGACCCTTTACCTCTCAACACTCACACTATCATCAGCATTCAAAACGAGAAGGAGTTTATGGATGTGCAACAGTTATACAAGTAGCTTTATCTGTAATAGTCTAGACTTGATCTGACAAGCAAACAAAGTAAGATAAAAATATAGACAAGTTTTAAAGGAGTGTCAGATATGAATACAACACAAGAAAAAATACTAAAACCAAAGTTGGGATTGCTAGAACTTGCAAAGCAATTAGGAAATGTATCACAGGCGTGTAAAGTAATGGGATATTCAAGGGATACATTTACCGCTTCAAAGAACTGTATGAAACAGGAGGAGAAGAGGCTTTACACGAGATAAGCAAAAGCAAGCCATTGTATGCAAATAGAGTGTCGGAGGATATAGAAAAAGCAGTAGTTGAAATAGCAATAGAGTTTCCAGCATACGGACAAGAAAGAGCAGCAAACGAACTGAAAAAGAGAGGAATTCTCATCTCTGCAAGTGGAATAAGATCAGTGTGGCAAAGAAACGATCTTGAAAATTTTAAAAAGAGGTTAAAGGCATTAGAAGCAAAAGTAGCTCAGGATGGTATCATTTTAACAGAAGAACAGATAACAGCTCTAGAAAAGGCTAAGGAAGAAAAAGAGGCCCATGGAGAAATTGAAACAGAGCATCCAGGATACTTAGGTAGCCAAGACAGTTATTATGTTGGTAATATCAAAGGTATTGGACGAATTTACCAGCAAACCTTTGTTGATACCTATTCCAGAGTTGCTTTTGCTAAGCTTTACACAGAAAGGACTGCTATCACAGCTGCAGATCTTCTTAATGATAGGGTAGTACCGTTCTTTGATGAACAGAAAGTATCATTGCTACGTGTTTTGACGGATCGTGGTACAGAGTATTGTGGCAGACCTGAAAATCACGCTTACCAGCTATATTTAGGGGTAGAAAATATTGATCATTCTCGAACCAAAGCTCGTTCTCCACAGACTAATGGCATATGTGAAAGGTTCCACAGAACTATGCAAGATGAATGTTACAATATTATCTTTAGAAAGAAAATTTACACCTCTTTGGCAGAACTTCAGTTAGACGTAGACCATTGGGTGCATTCTTACAATAGATCTAGACCGCATTCAGGTAAATATTGCTATGGTAAGACTCCTATGCAAACCTTTTTTGATAGTATGCATATTGCTTATCAGAAAAATATTGATAGCATTAAACAGGATGCTGATTTTGGTTTTGACTTTGTTAATTCTTCTGTCAGTTAATTCATGCTTGTCAGATTAAGTCTAGACTATTACACTTTTATCTCACACTCCTTTCATTCCAGCACCTTCGTTGTCATCCTAGTATCCCCCCTTGTCATCCCAGTGCCTAGACACTGGAATCCAGATCAAGTACGGCTATTATCCAAATAACCCTTCGTTGTTATTCAAGCAGCCCCTTCGTTGTCATCCCAATGCCCAGACACTGGGATCCAGGAACCTGCGTCACGCGCTCTACTATGAAGGAATGCTAGTAACTCCCTGCTGTCCATTTATTAAGGCGGCAGATGATTTCTCTGCTCCATCAACTTTAGTACTAGGCTTTAGTAATGCATATGTAGCACAACCAACTACCAGTGCTGCTGCTGTAACTGCAACCACTGCTATAACGATAGGTATCAACTGAGCTGTAATTGTTCCAGTTGTAAAAAGTGCCACTGCTATAGCAGTGCCTAATAATGTATTCACTCCACCAGCAATCATTGCCTTATTACGTGCTTTCACAATCATTGCCTTATTATTATGTTCTTCCACAAAAGAACGTCCTCCTGCGTCTAATAGAGCTTTTTTTACGTCTCTCTTATCATAATCTAAATAAGTCTTCCATTTTTATCTACTGCATTAACATCTGCTCCTGCTTTGATTAAAGCATTTACTATATCTACGCGACCATTCTTAGCATCATTATGTAAAAAAAGAGGTTCTTTTAAACCAAAATCTGCTCCTCTTCCGAATAAAACCTCTGTTATCTTTGTGTGACCATACAAAGCAGCATAGTGCAAAGCAGTGCGATTCGAACTATCTTTCACATTAACATCTGCTCCTTTTGAGATTAAAAACTCTACTACCTCTTTGCGACCATACAAAGCAGCATGGTGCAAAGCAGTGCGATTCAACACATCTTTCGCATTAACATCCGCTCCTGCTTCGAGTAAAACCCCTACTGTCTTTGTGTAACCATTCTGAGCAGCTATAATTAATAACGTCTGCTTTCTGCGTAGGAGAATATCAAATGCATCATTAATTATATTATCTTTATTTAAGCCTTCCTTAAACTCAATCGTACTTAGTACTTTTTTCAGTAATTCATATTCTCCTGTCATGATTTTACCTTCAATATTAAAAGAGTTATTTAATTATTACATAATTATGATAAAAAGTCAATTAAAACAAGCTAATAACCGGGATTGTGAATAGTAAATTAGATTCAAATAGCCTCTTTGGTGTTATTTCAGTGTTAGACCTTTTCATATCCCTACGAGCAAATTAATGTTATCCTTTTATTGCTAATCTAAAGTTTTTTATGTTCATACACTTGCGTGTTCATAGCGTTTATTCTCTGCTTGAGAGTTCGGTTAAAATTGAGGAGCTGATTGGTCTTTGTTTGCAGAACAAAATGCCGGCAGTTGCAGTTACTGACTCAGGTAACTTATTTGGCTCACTTGAATTTGCAGAATATGCAGCAAGTAGGGGAATACAGCTAATAATAGGATGCAATATTATCGTTCGACACTTAGAACAAAATTTATCAATACTCCTACTTGCAAAAAATGAACAAGGGTACACTAATTTAGTCACCTTGGTGAGTGAGTCTTTTAAAAAGCGCAAGAATAACAGCGATATTCCTTACGTTGATTTTGATGAGCTATTAAATTTAAGTTCAGGCCTAATCGCCTTAACTGGTGGATATGACGGCATATTGGCTCAACTGTTATTGAAGCAAGATAAAGAAACGATAAAAAGACTGCTCTCAGCATTCGATGGTCATTTATATGTTGAATTGCAGCGTCATGGGCTGAATAAAGAGCTAGAGCTTGAAGAAGCTTTAATAGATTTTGCTTATCAGCGCAATATACCACTAGTTGCAACGAATGATGTGTTTTTTCCAAATAAGTCTGACTATGAGGCTTATGACATATTAACGTGCATATCAGAGGGCAGTTATGCCCTGGAGAATAACAGAAAGAAGTTAACTACCGAGCATTACTTCAAATCTGTGGCAGAAATGGAGGAGCTATTTAGCGATATCCCCGAAGCAATTCATAACACTTCAGTGATAGCTAAGCGGTGCTCTTACATGCCAAGAAGCAGGCAGCCTATCTTGCCTAAATTTCCTTGTCGAGAAAATAAAACTGAGAATGAAGAAATGAGGGAGCAGGCAGTTGCAGGATTAGAATTCCGCATTGCAAATGAAACGGACATAGACCTTAAACAATACTACGATCGGCTGAATTACGAACTAAGCGTAATAACTTCGATGAACTACGCTGGCTACTTTTTGATAGTTTCTGATTTCATTCGTTGGAGCAAAGCAAATGGCATTCCAGTTGGTCCAGGAAGAGGCTCTGGTGCTGGATCAATTGTTGCTTGGAGCTTACAAATTACAGATCTTGATCCAGTAAAGTTTGGTCTGATCTTTGAAAGATTTTTAAATCCTGATCGTGTATCGATGCCTGACTTTGATATCGATTTCTGCCAAGAGAAAAGGGACCTGGTTATTGATTATGTTCAGAAAAAGTACGGTTATGTTGCTCAAATAATCACTTTTGGAAAATTGCAAGCAAGGGCAGTATTGCGTGATGTTGGTAGAGTATTGCAAATGCCTTACTCTCAAGTGGATAAAATATCTAAAATGGTTCCATTTAATCCAGTAAATCCTGTAACTTTATCGCAAGCGATAGAGTTTGATCAAAATCTTCAGAAAGAAAGGGATAGTGATGAAGTAATTGCCAAACTTCTTGATATATCTCTAAAGCTTGAAGGAATATACCGTCACGTTTCAACTCATGCTGCTGGAATCGTGATATGCGATCAAAAATTAGAAAATTTTGTTCCTATTTACTACGACCCAAATTCAGCTCTGCCAATCACTCAATACAGCATGAAATATGTAGAGAAAGCTGGGTTAATAAAATTTGATTTTCTTGGACTTGGCACCTTAACACTAATAGATCATGTCTGTCGTTTAATCAATCGTGATGGAAAAAGAATAGATATTTCTTCACTACCTTTGAATGACCAGAAAACCTATAAAATGCTCTCAAAAGGTGATGCAATTGGAGTGTTCCAGCTTGAAAGTTCGGGAATGAGAGAAGCTTTAATCAAACTAAAGCCAGACTGCATTGAAGATATCATCGCTTTAATTTCTCTTTATCGCCCAGGGCCTATGGATAACATTCCAACTTACATTGCAAGAAAACACGGGCTTGAAAAGCCAGATTATATTCATCCATTGCTTGAGGAGGTGTTAAAAGAAACATTTGGAGTAATAATCTACCAAGAACAGGTGATGGAAATAGCCCGTATTCTTTCTGGATATAGCCTCGCAGAAGCAGATTTACTCAGACGCGCTATGGGCAAGAAAATTAAAGAGGAGATGGATAAACAACGTGAACTTTTTGTTCAAGGAGCAACAAAGAATGGTGTTGACTACGACAGGGCAAGTTATATTTTTGATCTTGTTGCAAAATTTGCTGGTTATGGATTTAATAAATCCCACGCTGCAGCATATGCGATTATATCTTACCAAACAGCTTACCTTAAGGCTAACTACCCGCTAGAATTTTTTACGGCCTTGATGAATCTCAACATTGATGATAGAGACAAACTGAATTTGTTTTATCATGCTGCAAAATTCAGTGGAGTTGCTGTTCTTTCGCCTGATATCAGCAAATCTAAGGCTGAATTTTCAATAGAGGGTGAGCACATACGCTACGGAATTGCTGCTTTGCGTAATGTTGGTTTTGCTACAGCAGAAGGAATAGTAAATGCACCTTATAAGGACATATGGGAATTTATTCAAAATTCTGGTCATATGATAAATAAGAGGGCGCTAGAAAGCTTAATTAAATCTGGAGCTTTCGATAGTGTGCACAAAAATAGAAAGCAGTTATACGAGTCAATAGACACATTGATTTACTTTGCAAATAAAAATAGGCAGTCAAATCAAGCTGCTTTATTTGGTAATCTTGATATTCTGAAGCCAAAACTTGAGAACGTGGAAGATTTTAATGAAGAGGAAAAATTAGAGCATGAGTTATTTTTATTGGGATTTTACTTAACTAATCATCCACTTGAAAAGTTTAGAACTCTCTTGAAAAAATTAAATATTGGGTTTATCGGAGAGAGTAAGACGATAAAAACTGCTGGTGTAATATTAAATGTGCGTATGAGAACCTCAGAACGTGGAAGATTTGTTATCCTAACACTTTCTGATCCTCACAATGTTTCTGAAATAGCATTCTACAATAATGAAATAATAGAAGAAAAAAGGAATCTATTTTCACCTGGAGCATTTGTGATAATTGATCTTGAAATTTCAGAAAACACAACGAGACTATCAGGAAAGGACATATCTGAATTTACAGAAAAGGTTACTTCTCTCATGAAAGGATTAGTTTTAACTGCTGTATGTGCAGACTCGCAAAAAGTTGCTGAGGAGTTGAATTCAGTGTTGAAAAATGGAGGCAAAACCAAAATAATGCTAAAGTTTCTTCTCAAAAAACATAAAGTCAGCATCTTGTTGCCAGGTACATATTCAATCACCCCCCAAGCTATTTATGAAATATCTCACTTAAGTTGGATTGAAGGCGTAGAAATTAATACAAATAACTTGCTTATATAAAAAAGTTTTATATAATAAAGTGTTTAATTGATATTAAAGGAAGATATAGTGAATCTCTATGAATTTACTTTTATAGCACAACCGAACTTATTGCAGCAAGAAGTAGAAGAAATGGTCCAAGAATTGGCTATTTTGTTGAAAAATATTAAAGCAGATGTTATTTCTCAGGAGGTTAAAGGTCTCATAGAAAGAGAACATAGCACAGTTACAAAACAAGAGCTAGAGGCAAGTACTGAAAGCATTAAAAAAAGTCTGATTGTTTACTCTGATTTTTTGGAAACTCTGACAAAAATTTTATGGGTTGAATTGGAAGAAGATTTTTCAAATTTAAAAGAAATAAAGTCAAGAATCGATAAAGAATTGAAAAATGAACTAAGTGATACGGGAATAAAACAAAATTTTATGGACCTTCCAGGAGCTAACACTAAAAGTGCATTTATCTATAATGTAGTAAATGCTTTTAAGGAAAATATTTCACAACATCTAATAAAGCCCCTTCAAGAGGTTTTAAAAAGTTTTAAAATAGTAGACTCAAATCAATTGAGTAAAACGCTGGAAGTGCTTTTGAAAAATATTGAAGCTTCAGGATTGATAAAATATGAATATTGGGGTCTATTGGATTTTGCATACCCAATAAATAAGATGAAAAGTGGTCATTACTGTATGATGTGTATAAGTTTTACTTCAAGCATTATGGATGAATTTGAGCGTAGAGTAAAACTGAATGAGAATATTATTCGCCACTTGTCTGTACGGGTTAATGAGTTTTTTAAAGGTAAATCTTACATGCTGGATAAACAAATTGAGGAGAAAAGTGCATAATGATGAAAAGACGAAATAGTTTTAATAATTCTTACGTGTCTGTAAATAACAGAACTGGCTTTAGGCGTCCTAAGGTCTGTCCTCTTACTCCATCTAAAGATGAGGACATAGACTATAAGAATATAGATTTATTGTCCAAATTCACCTCTGACTATGGTAGAATATTACCTAGAAGGTTAACAGGTGTGTGCGCAAGAAAACAAAGAAAGTTGCGCTTAGCAATTATAAGAGCACGCTTTTTAGCTCTTGCTCCTTACTGTACTAAAAAAGTTAGGTAATTTATGTTAATAATTTTAAAGGAAAATATAACAACTTTAGGTAAGCTTGGTGAAGTTGTCAAAGTTAAGCCAGGTTATGCCCGTAATTTTCTTTTTCCACAAAAAAAGGCGATGAAAGCCACTAAGGAAAATTTAATAAAGTTAGAGGAACAGCGTTTATTATTGGAAGAAGAAAATATCAAAAAATTAAATGCAGCAAAAGTGCTTGCATCATCACTGCATGATAAATTTATTATATTAATAAAGCAAGCTTCAGAGGATGGAAAGATTTTTGGCTCTGTAACCACACGTGAAATTGCAAAAACTTTATTACAAGAAGGATATGATATAAGTCATCATAGTTTATCTTTTGGTGGAATAAGTATCAAAAATTTGGGCGAGTATCAAGTAAATATAGAATTACATAGTAAAGTGATAGTTCCAATTACTATATACGTTGTAAGATCTGAAAAAGATGCACATGAATTGAGGCAAGTAAAGTTGCAAAATCAGAAATCTGAGCAACAAGAGGCAGAGCAAAATGCGAGTAAAGAAGCTACTGATGGTGATGATAGCTGATCAAAGATGATCCCTTGTTATAGTCGTAAAGAAATGTCTTCCATTGCTAAGCTGGTATCATCCCAGTGCTCCCCTCATGTCATCCCAGTGCGTGACACTGGGATCCAGTTTATTTCATCATGGACATTATTTTATGCTTCTAGAATCCGTTGTCCATTGAATAATTTGCAAATACTTTTATATCTGGATTCCAGTGTCATGCACTGGAATGACACCATTATTGGAATAAATCAAAAATGATCCCACGCTATAGCCGCAAAGAAATGTCTTCCATTTGGGAAGAAAAAAATAAGTTTAATATATGGCTCAAAATAGAAAAATTAGCGTGTGAAGCTCAAGCAGAGTTAAGAGTGATTCCAAATAGTGTTGCTCAGAAGCTCTCTGATGTTATTGAATTTGATATTGAACGTATTAACGAAATTGAATCCATTGTAAAACATGATGTTATAGCTTTTTTAACATATGTTGCTGAAGAAGCGGGAGTTGATGTTCGTTATCTTCATTATGGAATGACAAGTTCTGACGTTTTAGATACATGCCTTGCGGTTCAGTTAAAGGAATCATGTGATATTTTGCTCGAAAATTTAAAAAATATACTTGCAGCACTGAAAAAAAAGGCTGAGGACTATAAAAATATTGTTTGTGTTGGGCGCAGTCATGGAATGCATGCAGAATCAACAACTCTTGGATTAAAATTTGCTAGATTTTATGCTGAATTTAAACGCAATTATCAGAGATTAATTAGCGCGAAAACAGAGATCTCGATTTGTAAAATATCAGGTGCAGTAGGTAATTTTTCAAATGTTGATCCGTTTGTTGAAGAGTATGTAGCGAAAGAAATGGGACTTATACCTGAAACCATATCGTCTCAAGTCATTCCTCGTGATAGACACGCAATATTCTTTTCAGTTTTAGGAGTGATTGCAAGTTCAATAGAGAATATTGCCGTTGAAATACGTCACTTACAAAGAACTGAAGTTGGAGAAATTTCTGAGTATTTTTCCACCGGTCAGAAGGGAAGTTCTGCTATGCCGCATAAGTGTAATCCTATTTTAAGTGAGAATTTGACTGGGCTCTCACGCTTAATACGCAGCTATGTTTTTCCTGCATTAGAAAATGTTGCATTATGGCACGAACGAGATATATCGCACTCGTCTGTGGAAAGATGCATTGCTCCTGATGCTTGTATAGCAATGGATTTTGCTTTAGTACGATTAACAGATTTGATAGATAAATTGGTGATCAATAAGGAAAACATTGAAAAGAACTTAAATTCTTCAAAAGGCTTGGTTTTTTCACAACGAGTATTACTCGAGTTGGTAAATAGTGGTTTGGCGAGGGAAGAGGCATATAAAATTGTTCAGAATAATGCAATGAAAGTAAAGCAAGATAACAGTGATTTTCTGTTCGAATTGAAACAAGATAAATCCTTGCATGGAATTATTGACTCTGAAAAACTTGAGTCTTTGTTTGATTTGAAGTATTATATGAAACATATAGATTACATATATAGCAAGGTTTTTAATTAGGCTGAGTAGCTCAGTGGTAGAGCAGGAGGATCATAATCTCTTGGTCGGGGGTTCAAATCCCTCCTCAGCCACTCAAGCTAAGCTATGGTTTGGCGATAGCAGCGCACTTGACAAAATAACGTGATTCATTGTCAATTAACTGAAGTTTTTTTTCAGTTGTTCATATAGTATATGGAATAATGTATGTGAAGTGATAAAGATACAACATTTGTTGTATCTATTCAGGGGAATGGCTAATGGTATCCGTTCAAGAAAGTGGTAAGGTAGATGAGAAAAGACAACTAAATGAATTTCATCCGAGTAGCTGACACTGGCATCTATATAAAGACAATCCAATGCACTCATTTAAAGTGAAGTTTTCTGGATCCCAGTGTCTAGGCACTGGGATGACAAGAAAAGAGTTGACTTGAATGACACCGAATAGGTACTGGGACAGAGGCTACTTGAATAATATTTTACCATGTCATTCCAGCACTTGATGCTGGAATCCAGAAGTTTTTTGAGCACAAAAGTCATGCTAAGTTTTTGTTGTTAAGAAAGGCTGGATAGCTACTTGCATGACACCATTTGTTACTGTGTTTTTGTCTATCTTATTTTGCTACCCTACTGAACGAATACACAAAATCTAACTTTTTTCTATACAACCAGCCAGGTCAAGAAAGGTGAATCTATCTCTTGTTGCAAATGTAAGATTGACTACCTTGCAATATTGCTCTTTGTTCCAATTAAGATGCTCCGGTAAGTACGGAATTGATAGATCTTCAAATACTTTCTGCAGGTGTTTTGCAGATAGTAAATTTTGCTTAATTAAACTAGAAATATTACTCCATTCTTTGCAAATAATCTCTTGAATTTTTTGCTGCATCATTTGCTTCTGCTTTAGAATTTTTATAAATTCGGTATTACCAAAGCGCTGAGTTATATGTTTTACATCTAAAGTGATCGGTTTGGTAATCGGGTTTCGTATTGACAATATCTCCTCTTGCAAGTTAGCCATGGTAATCGTTGTCACAGCAATTTTTTCCCCATGTAACGAGGAGGAATAATCCTGTGTTACCATCTCAATTGCATGAGCTATCATATGTTCTCCTTGACTTGCAGAGTAACTGCCTTTTGACATCACCATTCCGAGTCCTGAAATCAATAAGGCTTCCATAAGTAATAAAACTACTCTTTTATCTTTTTTAGCAAGTGCCAAGTGTTCTCTGAGCAAAATTTCCTCCAGATTGCGAACAAGTTTAAAGGGGAGTTCATTATATTCTGTGCCAAGTAATAGATGAGATAATAGCCAATCGGCTTGTACTGTTGAACGGCAGATGAAATCTGCAAATCCACTTAATGTGAGGCGTGGTGGTGCGTTGGCAATTATATCGGTATCAATGTATATTGCCTTTGGAAGATGTGCTCCGAACGATTTTTTATATCCATCAACTAATATTGAAGCGTTTGCAGAGCTATATCCATTCATGGAAGCAGCTGTTGGAAAGGATATGTAGTCTTTGCCTTCTAAATAGCTTGCGTACTTACAGATATCATTAACAGTGCCACTGCCAAATGCAACCATTAAGTCACTATCTTTTGCTTTATTTCTAACTAGGTTTACAGCTTGGAGAGAAGCAGCTCTGTTCAGTCTATTTGGTGTCATCCAAGTAGCGTGACACTGTGATCCATCATAGTCACGCGCTGGAATGACAGGTGTGGCTGGAATAATTAAATGAGAAACTTTATTAAGTATGTTTTTGTTTAAAAGTTTTGCTGTATTTTTATCTGCAATCAGAAAAATGTCATTTCCGTATTGTCTACATATTTCATAGATATTATCAGCAAGTACTGTTACTTCCCTAATAAAAACTTGTTCTGTGCGCTGTAATATTTGTTTTAAATATCGCATAGAATGTTTACAATACGGTAATGTTAGTATTTCAAGATTGATATGAAGATTGACCCTGTAAAACTAACTAAGAAATTAATTTCTTTTAAAAGTATAACACCAAAAGACGATGGGGCAATAGAGCATATAGCAGCCATTCTCAAGAAAAGTGGTTTTGAATGTGAGATTTTAGAGTTTGGTGATAAAGTTAAAAATCTTTATGCGAAATATATAAATGGAGTACCAAACTTGTGTTTTGCTGGACATGTTGATGTTGTACCACCAGGTGAGTTAAAAGATTGGATATCTGATCCATTTAAGCCAGAAGTTAGAGATGGAATGCTATATGGAAGAGGAGCAGCTGATATGAAAGGCGGAGTAGCTGCATTTATTGCTGCTATCGTAGATTCAGTTGCAGGTAAGTTTCGATTCAGCGGTTCAATCAGTGCATTGATTACCAGCGCTGAAGAAAGCACGGAAGAACATGGAACAAAGGCCGTTTTGGAATGGATGAAAAGCAAGCAAAAAAAGATAGATTTTTGTATAGTTGGAGAACCAACGAGTAGTGAGAAATTAGGTGATACCATAAAAATAGGTAGAAGAGGTTCTGCAACATTTAAATTGATTTGCCATGGTAAACAAGGGCACGTTGCCTACCCAGATCTAGCAGATAATCCAATATATAAAATGGTATCGATACTAAGTAAGATAAAAGATACCACTTTTGATACTGGTAATAAATACTTTCAGCCTTCACATTGCGAAATTACTACTATCGACGTTGGAAATAATACTAATAATCTAATACCTAGTTCAATAGCAGCAGGTTTTAATGTTCGATATAACAATACACAAACACCAGACGTTTTATATAAGATGATTGATGCAATATGCACCAATGTGACTAACGATTATAAACTGTCTATGCAGAGCAGCAGAAACGTTTTTCTCTCTATTCCTGATAGAAATACTGATATTATGCTTGATGCGATAAATAAAATTACCGGCATTGATGCTGTGCTGAGTACAAATGGTGGCACATCTGATGCTGCGTTTATTAAGGATATTTGTCCAGTAATTGAATTTGGTATGATCAACAAAACCGCACATCAGGTAAATGAATGCGTATCAATAGACGATATACATAAATTAACAGCTATATATAAGGAGTTTATAAAAAATTATTTTTACCCCACTAATAAAATATTAAACCAGATCAATGTAATTGGTAATACGCCTGATGGTCCATTATTAGCTTGAGGTGTAGTTGCATAGAGAAGAAAACTTACTAGACACATTTTACCAGTCCCTTATTATAATATTAAGGGTATTTTTGACTCAAAACTTGTCTTTGATATGTGCGAGCTCAATAACAAAAATTCAGTAGAAAGCTTATTGGCGAAAATTATCTGTTCAGCAGAGTGACAAAATAAGATAGACAAAAGGGTATAAGAACAAATAGTGTCATGCAACACTGGTTTTTGTACACAAAACGTTGTAAAGCGCTTTTGTCAACCTGGATCCCAGCTCGGATAACAAGAAAAAAAGCACTGGTTTCACATAGATCTGAATAGATTAATTTCTTAAACATTTATAGCTCACATAAAACCCGGTCTGACTGTCATAAAGGCTACTCATTGCAGCAGACAACTTTCGCACTACTTCAAATTCTAATTTTCAACTTAAAGAGGTACATAATGTCAAATAACTTCAATTTCAAAGAATTTTTTCACCATCACGAAGCAAATAGCACTTTAGATGATATACAAAGGTACTGCATACTGTGGCAATCAGTGATATCACAGGCAATGATTGATGCAGCAAGTAACTGTAAAAAAACAGAAAGCTTGGTAGAGAAACGTAAAGCAATTTCCTGACTATCAGACTTCAGTCAAGATTTTGTTGAAACATGTATACTGGCTGATTGAGATCCGTTATACGTAAAAAACAAAATACAGCCAATTCTAAAAAAGATAAAGCCCTTTTAATGAGGTTTACCCCTCTCACCAAGAAAAATATCATTTAATCTTTTTTCTATAGCTTCATCTATATCTTGGATTAATAGCTGCTTTATCATATTCACTTTCCGTTCTGCCTCTTGAAGATTATTGTTACCGTAACTGTTCTTATTACTATAACCATAACTACTGCCATTTGGTTTATTACTCATTTTTCTTCTTGTGCTGAGTATCTGAACTATCTTCTCCTTGAAAAAAGACTTCCAGCCTGTGCCAGAAAATAATTTGTAGAGAAAATGCGGAGTAAGAAACGCCACTAATATTCTAATAGAAACTCCATAACCCAAATCATCTCTATTTTCATAATACCATTTTAAATATTGATACAAATGGTAAAATGCATTTTTGAAAGAGCTAAACTCTACAGTATACCAAAAACCATTGGTGAGAAACATAAGCATAATGCTCGATGTATAAAGATACAGAGTGAAAAGAAATAGCTTGACAACTATATCTTTCAAGCTGCCCAGTATATAATTAAATAACCTTAATTTATAAAAAAGTGATATCATTTCACGCACACTTTAATAAAGCTGGGGTGGAAGGATTCGAACCTTCGCGTGACGGTATCAAAAACCGCTGCCTTACCACTTGGCTACACCCCAATATTGTTTATATCAATAACATTATTAACCCAATCAGTAAAAGATTTATTCGCTTTTCCTATGGGTATTATCACAACGGCTGGTTGATCATAAGAATGCATTGCCTCGATTTTTTCTACAATCTTATCAGCCTGATCATTCCTACTCTTCATAATTGTCACCACTTCACAATTACTATTAATTTTACCTTCCCATAAATACAGAGAATTTACTTCAGGAAATATATTTACACACACAATTAACTTCTCGTTTAACAATTCTTCAGAAATAGCCTTAGCCTCTTTCAAGTTTGAAAAAGTTATATAGACTAAAACTAAATTGCTCATTAACCGCTACATAAATGCATTTTTACTATACTCTACTTAGATTTATTCATCAAGAGAAAATAGGAGAGACCTCTTCAGTGCTTGACACACAGAAATTGAAGTGTCATTTAGTAGCCCTCCCCTTGTCATCCCAGTAATTCTCCTCTTGTCATCCCAGTAATTCTCCTCTTGTCATCCCAGTGCGTGACACTGGGATGGCTTTGTTGCATCGCTCAAGTGAAAAGAACTGGCAGTTACTGACAAAATTCATTATAAATAGCCATTTAACTGTTGAAGAAAAAATATGCCACAAAAAATGAGAGTCAGTAACTGCAATGAATATAACAAATTTCTCCAAGAAAGAGGAAGCATTTTTTGTTATATCAATGACGCCATAGAAAATTGGTACGAGAATTGTCCAAAAATGCAGGGCGGCAACTATATTTATAGTGATAAAGTTGTGATTTTAGTGCATATAATCGTCAGTTTCTTTAGAATTGGTTTAAGACAAACAGTCGGGTTTATAAAAGGGTATGTGCAACAAATAGGAAGAGATTTGCAGCTATTCACAAGCATCAAAAAAAACTTAATATTAAGATAAATGATTGCAGGATTGATAAAAGCAACATGGAAAATATTGAAATTATCATAGATAGCACAAATTTACAGTAACACTCCTGGCCACAGTAAGGAAAACAGTGCAGATAGAAAGTACCGAAGCTACGAGCAAGTAAGAAAGTTACATGTTATGTTAAGTGTGAATAGTAAAAAAGCTATAGCTGCAAGATACAGTAATGGCGTCTACTCTGACCACTTGCGATTTGCTTGAAGAAGTTAATTTTCAGCACAAAATAAAAGCATTATATGCAGATAGGGCATACGATAGGCAAAAACTTTATAAATTGTGTAAGAAATACGATATAAAAACAAAAGTTCTACCAAAAAAGGATGCAGCAGAACATTCAAAAATAGATTATATGTCTGACAGGAATGCTGCTATTAGGTTAATAAAATTATACGGTGAAGATGGCATGAAAGAATGGAAAAAAGAAGTAAATTATGGGAAAAGATCTTACATAGAAGGATTTTTCTCAAGGTTGAAGCAAGTATTTGTTTAGGAATAAATCTGAAGTAAATCGTGAAAAAGAAT
>NZ_QJHA01000022.1:0-27902 GCF_006334525.1 Wolbachia endosymbiont of Leptopilina clavipes | reverse complement strand
TGGTAATATCAAAGGTATTGGACGAATTTACCAGCAAACCTTTGTTGATACCTATTCCAGAGTTGCTTTTGCTAAGCTTTACACAGAAAGGACTGCTATCACAGCTGCAGATCTTCTTAATGATAGGGTAGTACCGTTCTTTGATGAACAGAAAGTATCATTGCTACGTGTTTTGACGGATCGTGGTACAGAGTATTGTGGCAGACCTGAAAATCACGCTTACCAGCTATATTTAGGGGTAGAAAATATTGATCATTCTCGAACCAAAGCTCGTTCTCCACAGACTAATGGCATATGTGAAAGGTTCCACAGAACTATGCAAGATGAATGTTACAATATTATCTTTAGAAAGAAAATTTACACCTCTTTGGCAGAACTTCAGTTAGACGTAGACCATTGGGTGCATTCTTACAATAGATCTAGACCGCATTCAGGTAAATATTGCTATGGTAAGACTCCTATGCAAACCTTTTTTGATAGTATGCATATTGCTTATCAGAAAAATATTGATAGCATTAAACAGGATGCTGATTTTGGTTTTGACTTTGTTAATTCTTCTGTCAGTTAATTCATGCTTGTCAGATTAAGTCTAGACTATTACAGTTAAAATGATACCATCCTGAGCTACTTTTGCTTCTAATGCCTTTAACCTCTTTTTAAAATTTTCAAGATCGTTTCTTTGCCACACTGATCTTATTCCACTTGCAGAGATGAGAATTCCTCTCTTTTTCAGTTCGTTTGCTGCTCTTTCTTGTCCGTATGCTGGAAACTCTATTGCTATTTCAACTACTGCTTTTTCTATATCCTCCGACACTCTATTTGCATACAATGGCTTGCTTTTGCTTATCTCGTGTAAAGCCTCTTCTCCTCCTGTTTCATACAGTTCTTTGAAGCGGTAAATGTATCCCTTGAATATCCCATTACTTTACACGCCTGTGATACATTTCCTAATTGCTTTGCAAGTTCTAGCAATCCCAACTTTGGTTTTAGTATTTTTTCTTGTGTTGTATTCATATCTGACACTCCTTTAAAACTTGTCTATATTTTTATCTTACTTTGTTTGCTTGTCAGATCAAGTCTAGACTATTACAAAAGCAAGTGGTAGAAGTTTGTGTGACATTACTATTGAGTATTTTCAAGAATTTTTTGGAAATTTGGGATTTAAATTTGAGACAAAAGTGGAACATAGTCTAGGTGAACCACTTAAAGTGTTAAAAGATGTAAATACATACCATGATAAGAACTTAAACTTGAACCAACAGTTAAGTAATTCAAGATAAGATATTGAGATTCGCATTTTTAAAGCTAGAAAACACATTCATTGAGAGAATAATTTCGCTACTGAAAGCAAAAGGCGTTTTTACAATCTTCTATCTACTACTCCCCCATGAACAGATACGTTAATCTCATCTAACTGCTCACTAACTTCTTCATTACTTGGCAAGTGTCCTCTAAGAGATAAGTTACGTACTGCATGCTGACATCGATCCAAAGGAGTTTGTAATCGCTCAACATATACTTTTGCTAGCAACTCAGCGTCAATTAGCGCTCCATGTAACTCCCTACTCTCTAGTGATATACCAAAACGCTCACACAATGCACTTAAAGAAGCCGGTGGTCCAAATTTCTTTCTTGCAAGCGGTAATGTATCTAACACTCTGTCTGAAGAGATTAATTTGGCATTCAGTTTACCAAGTTCCATGTTCAAAAATTTAATGTCAAATCCAGCATTGTGAATTACCAAAGTATCGCTAGATATAAAATTAAGAAATTCAGATGCAATCTCTGAAAATAATGGCTTATCCTTTAGAAATTCTTCGCTGATACCGTGAACTTTAAATGCACCTTTGTCTATGCTCCTTTCTGGGTTGATGTATCGATGGAATACTTTGCCTGTTGGAATATGATTAATTAGCTCTACACACCCTATTTCGATAATTCGATGGCTATTGACATCAAGACCTGTAGTTTCAGTGTCAAGTACTATTTCACGCAGCCCATCTTGTTTGGAAAGTTCTATACTTAACCTACTACTAGGATCTGACTGACTATTGGTAGCTTGTATCGTTTTTTTTCTTTTAGCTACTAATTTTTTTGTAGCACCTTCACCATCTTTTACTCTAGAGTGTCCAGGCACTTCGGTTATTGAGCTTTTTTTTATACTATCAAGGATAACTTCTTTATCATTTAAGAATTTTTTACCGTTACCTTCTACATAAAGTGAGGTGAGATTTTTGAGTGCTATATCTCCTCCATAGTGGTGGCGCCACACTCCAACAATGTTGTTGTTTTCTACATTTAATAAAGTAAGATTTGGGAGACGTTTGCTGCCAATCAAAAATGTAAAACCTCTGTCTCCAATATTGTTATTACTTATTTCAAGTAAAGTAAGGTTTTTTAGATTGCCTTGACCTATATATCCTGCACCTTCAAAACCGAGTTTATTGTTCCTTAGAGTGAGCGAAGTAAGATGTGTAAGTTTACTTAACTCTTTTACATCTTTACTATCAATCTCTACATTTATTAAATTAAGCTCGTTAATGCCTTTTTTACTCTGTAGAAAGTTTGCTAGCTCTCTTATATCAATTTTAGCACTTACATCTGATATTGTTAAAGCTTTATCATGTACATATCCACTAAAACCCACCTTACCCTCTGTTAATATACTATGTAAATATTTTAACTGGCATCTCAGTAGCTGTCAATTGCTTATATAAGATCTTAAACAGCTGGTTTAGGTGCTGAAAATTCATACTTTTTGTGATCAGCTAAGTAAAAAGTCAAGCCTAGGGCAACTCACTAAGCTTTTCTGATTTATTGTGATACAGTTCTTGAGTTTTTTTCTTCCTTTACAAAAGAATCTGTTACTAAATCCTTTAAAGTTTCACCAGGCTTTTCTAGCAATTCAGGTTTAAATAAATACTCAAGTCCATATATTGCTAATGTAACAGCTACAGCAACTAAAGCCGTAGTTAAGAATGAATAATTTCCTGTGATTAATGCTAAACTTACTAGTAACCCAATTACTGGTGGAGCAAGAATTGCTGCACCTCTCTTCCATAATTGTGGTTTTTTATTGAGCTCATGTTTTTGTTTCTCTTTCTTTTCTTTGTATCGTTTACATGCTCCTTTTTTTCCTTCGAGTGTAATTTCTTTAACTTGGACTTGCTGACAAAATGTGACCTTTTTTTTGGCTTTATTTTGTCAGAAATAGAAGATTTTGATAACTCAGTGTAGTCAACTTTTTCGTTAGAATCACCCATAACTTTTTCGCTTCATCAATACCTATATTAAATTATATTCTAAATAAAGTCAAGATATTAACTACAAGCCTTGAGCCTGTTAAAATCTTCTTCAGCGTGATATGATGAACGGGTTAATGGACTTGATGCAACTACCAAGAAGCCTTTAGAATAAGCAATATATTTATAATGCTCAAACTCTTCTGGGGTAACATATCTATCAAGTTTTGCATGCTTTGAAGTTGGTTGCAGATATTGACCAATTGTAATGAAGTCAACTTCGGCACTACGTAAATCATCCATAACCTGAAATATTTCTTCTTTTGTTTCTCCAAGACCAACCATAATACCTGACTTCGTGAAAAGTTTAGAATTAATCTGTTTCACCATCTTTAGCAAATACAGTGAATGAAAATAACGAGCTCTTGGCCTGATTTTTGCATATAGCCTTGGTACTGTTTCAATATTGTGATTATAAACATCAGGTGATGCAACAGCGATTGCTTCAAATGCTCCTTTCTTATTTAAAAAATCAGGAGTGAGAATCTCTATTGTTGTTTCCGAAGTTATCTTTCTAATTTCCTCTATACATCTTATAAACTGATTTGCACCGCCATCTGGTAAATCATCACGATCAACAGAGGTAATGACGACGTGCTTTAAATTTAACTTTTTTATTGCTTTTGCTAAATTTTCTGGTTCATGAGGATCGAGCTTATCAGGAATGCCAGTGGCAACGTTGCAAAACGCACAAGCACGAGTACAAACAGAACCAAGAATCATTACAGTAGCATGACGTTTATTCCAACATTCACCAATATTTGGACATGCAGCTTCTTCGCATACTGTATGTAAGTTGTGTAGCTTAACAGTGTTTAAGGTCTCATTGAATACTTTACCAGCTGGAGCTTTTGCTCTGAGCCATGTAGGCTTACTATGCATCTGAAACAGCTAGCTCTACCTCTTGTTTTGCTAAAACTTTCTTTAATCTTCTTTTTGTCTTCTGCGCTTCTTTACTTAGTTTAATTGTTTTTGTGTTGAGCAAGAAAGCATCAAGATCACCTTTGTAATCTATAGTTCTTAAAGTTCTTGTTGCTATACGAAAGCTAAACTTTTTTTCTAATATATTACTCGTTAATGTAACCTTATGTAAATTTAAGAGAAAGGTACGCTTTGTTTTACGATTTGAGTGCGATACCTTATTACCAAAAGACTTTTTTCTATTTGTTAATTCACAAATTCTACTCACTTTAATATACCAATTTATCCTATTTAACTAGGTTAACCTGATATAGTTAAATAGTCAACTCCCTTGCTTGATTTTTATACCGTATACTGCTTTATAGCCAAAAAACACTGTAATTTTTTCTATTACAAGAGAAACCATATGCTGCATTTCTAATGCTTTACTGCCATTTGTTACTAACAGATACAGCACACCAGAGTTTACGTTTTGTGCGTATGAGATCTTTTGTGGTTTTGTACATTCTGCTATTTCCTCTCCAACTATACTCTTCCAGTTTAAAATAAGACGTATTTCATTTTTGCTGATCTTATTTTTCATGCATTTTAATGCGTAGTTTTCTATTATAGATTTTAATTTCTTTGGCCCGCTATATTTAAACATCTTTCCAGCGCTTAACATTGTAATTATATTACAACTTTCTTATACAAAAAACTAACTTATTGTTTTCATGATCCTCGGCCTCACACATAAAAAGCAGTATTTGTATATCTAGCATTTGCCAGAATTTTGTGTTTCCTACCTTGTAATCATTTTTAATTTTAATTTGTTAAATTATTATGAAGCTAATTAAAATTCGAGTAAAGTATAGTATTTCCAAGAAGATTATCTTTTTACTGTATGCAGTAATTTTCTTATAGCTATCTGTTTTTTAAGATCTTTCTGCAATCCAAGCTGCTTGAATGGCCTCTAATATTTTTTCATTACAATACTTTTCATCATCATCAAACTCTTCTAAATCCAAGACTTTTCTTTTAAGTTCAGTGAATCTAATACTAATTATATCTTCATTTGGAAATTTCTCTTCTAGAGCTTCTGCAATATCTTCTATATCAAGCCATTTCATACTTTTTTAATAAATTAAACTGGTGCCCATGGGGAGACTTGAACTCCCAAGGTCGCAAAACCCACGGATTTTAAGTCCGCTGCGTCTACCGATTCCGCCACACGGGCCTTATGTTGTTTATCTAGAGTAAAATTCTACTACTAAATTGACTTCCATGTCTGCTGAATAGGGGACTTCGGAATATTGAGGCGCTCTCAAATACTTCACTGAAAGTGCTTTGCTGTCTGCCTCTAAATAATCTGGAGCCTTACGTTCTTGTTTTTGTTCAGCCTCTATTAATATAGGAATTTTTGCTGCTCTTTCCCTTATTTTTACTATATCACCAGGCTTCACTCTATAACTTGATATGTTAACCACCTTATCATTAACTGTAACATGTTTATGAGATATAAGCTGTTTTGCCGAGTAAATTGTTGGCACAAAACCAGAGTGATATAAAACAGAACTTAACCTTGATTCTAAGGCACCAATAAAATTATCAGCCGTATAACCTTTTCTTTTGTAAGCATCTAAAAATGTACGTCTAAGCTGTTTGCTTGAAATTGCATAGTAGAACTTAAATTTTTTATGTGCAGCAAACTGCTTACCAAAGTCAGATAACTTCTTAAATCCAAGAATACCATGCTGACCTGGAGGGTATTTTCTTTTATTGACCGAATCTTTTGCTCTACCCCATAAGTTTACACCAAGCCTGCGACTGATTCTATACTTTCTATTGATAACAGTTGTCATACAAAAATTCTCACAATCTAACTATAAATTATTAATGATTTTAACATTAAGTGTCAACTTGTTTTTGCCACTATGATGTAGTATACTTCACTTTTAAGTTTTCCTATTAATACATGAATCATCTACTACTAAAATCCATGGCAAATGCTGTCCGCTTTTTATCAATTGATGCAGTACAAAAAGCAAATTCTGGACATCCAGGTATGCCACTTGGCATGGCAGATGTTGCCACTGTATTATTTGCTAAATATCTAAACCATAACCCTGATGATTCTCAATGGATCAGTAGAGATCGTTTCGTCCTATCAAATGGTCACGGTTCAATGTTGCAATACTCTATATTATATCTGACAGGCTACATTAGTATAGATGAACTAAAAAACTTCAGGCAACTTACATCAAAAACTCCAGGTCACCCAGAATTTGGCTTAACTTCTGGTATAGAAGCAACAACAGGCCCGCTTGGTCAGGGATTTGCCACTGCTGTTGGCATGGCACTTGCTGAATCGATTCTTGAAAAGCAGTTTGAAATCAGTCACTACACTTATGTAATGCTAGGAGATGGTTGTCTTATGGAAGGTATAAGCCATGAAGCAGCGTCCCTTGCTGGGCATCTTAAATTAAATAAGCTGATAGCACTTTTTGACGACAATGACATCTCTATAGACGGCTCTACTAGCCTCTCTTGCTCTGATGATGTAGAAAAGCGTTTTTCAGCGTATGGATGGAATGTTGACAAAATCGATGGGCATGACTTTGATGCTATATCCCTTGCAATAGAGCAGGCGCAAAAGTCTGATAAACCTACACTAATCTGTTGCAAAACTATTATCGGAAAATTTTCGAGCCGTGCTGGCACATCTTCTGCTCATAGTGGTGCCTTTACAGAGGAAGATGTAAAACAGATGAGAGAAAAATTAAATTGGGACTATGAACCATTTCATGTACCAGAAGATGTGAGAAACGCTTGGATAGAAACAGTTAAGAGGGCAAAGCAAAACTATACATCCTTGATCAATAAAGAACTACAAAGAAGACTTGAGAAACGTTTGCCGAATAATATCGAGAGTGATTTGGCTGATCTGAAGAAACAAATATGTAAGCTAATGCCAAACGAAGCTACTCGATCTTCTTTCGGCAGAGTAATGGAACTATTAACTAAGTCTATGCCAGAACTAATTGGTGGCTCTGCTGATCTTACCGGTTCAAATTGTACTAAATATAAGCACATGCAGGCAATAGATAGTAATAATTATAGTGGCTCTTATGTACACTATGGAGTGAGAGAGCACGCTATGGCAGCTTGTATGAATGGTATGGCTCTTCATGGTGGGATTATTCCTTATGGTGGAACTTTTTTAGTATTTTCCGACTACTGCCGCCCTGCTATACGTCTTTCAGCCTTGATGAAACAGCAGGTTATATATGTAATGACTCATGACTCAATTGGAGTAGGAGAAGATGGTCCAACTCACCAGCCAATAGAGCATTTAGCTTCTCTGAGAGCTATACCAAATCTGTATGTTTTTAGGCCAGCAGATGCAATTGAAACTTTGGAGTGCATTAGCATTGCACTTGAAAAAAAAGAGTCACCTGCACTATTTGCGCTTTCAAGGCAAAATATTAATTACATGCACTCTTATACTGACCAATTGGCCAACCTATCAAAATTTGGTGCATATATACTATGCGAATATTCAGGGAAGCTAGAAGTGACGATATTTGCTACCGGATCTGAAGTTGAAATTGCAGTTGAGGCAAGAGAAAAATTACAGGAAAAAGGTGTAGGTACAAGGGTCATTTCTATGCCGTGTTGGAGGCTTTTTGACGAGCAAAGTGATGAATATAAAGCGGTAGTATTAAATAATGACAGCATCAAAGTTGCAATTGAAGCTGGAAGTGAAGTGGGTTGGCATAAATATATAGGCTCAAATGGTATATTTATTGGCATGAAAAGTTTCGGAGAATCAGCGCCTTATGAAGCTCTTTATAAGCATTTTAATATTAGCGCTGATTATGTAGTAAAATGTGTTTGTGAAAACGCTTTTTATCATTCCACTGCCCATAAAATTACTTAATGAACTCAGCCAGTACCGTTATTATGATAAGAAAGCTAGTGAAATGTTTCGAGTAACTTTTTCTTTTCTATGAGCTACTTGACGGCAAGAATAAAGTTTTAATCATTCCATGGTTTCTGTATAATTTTCAAAACTTAATTGGTATATATGAAGGTAATAATAGGTAGCGCTAGTAAACGATTAGGAGATTCAATAGCAAGTGGGCTAAATGCTCAGCTATTCCCCAATCAGGTGTCAAGATTTGCCGATGGTGAGGTAAATGTAGAAGTAGCAAATGATCTACGTAATCAAGAAGTATATATAGTACAATCTCTTTTTTCCCCTGTAAATGATAACCTTATGGAGCTTCTGCTTACAATTGATGCAGCAAAGAGATCTGGAGCCAAGAGAATAACAGCTATTATTCCTTATTACGGATACAGTAGGCAGGATAGGGTTATTAAAAACAATAATATGCAATCTGCTTTAAGTGCTAAATTAACTGCAAATCTTATTCAAACAGCTGGTGCAAACAGTGTTGCTGCTATTGATTTGCATTCAAGTCAAATTGAAGGTTTTTTTGATATACCAGTTACTAATCTAAGCTGTTTTGAAGTATTTGTTAACTCTATATACAAGGAAAACTTGGCAATAGTTGCGCCTGATGTTGGAGCAATTGGCAGAGCTCGTGCTTTTGCAAAGATTTTAGAGGAAAAACACAAGTTGGATAATGATATTGTTGTAGTAGATAAATATAGAGAAAAAGCAGGTACATCTGAGGTAATGAATGTAATCGGAGAAGTTGCAAACAAAAATTGCGTCATTGTTGATGATATAGTTGACTCTGGCGGAACATTATGTAATGCAGCTCTTGCTTTAAAAAACCGAGGAGCAAAGTCTGTAGTTTCGTGCATTACACATGGAATACTTTCAGGAAATGCAGTTGAGAAAATCTCTTCCTCTTCTCTGGATAAATTAGTAATTACGGACACCGTATTTCACAAATTTGAAAAAAATGATAAGATAGAGGTTGTTTCAATTGCAAATATTTTAATTTGCTTTATGCAAGGAGGTAAAAGTGCCAGCTAGATCAACAGAAGATGTTATCACTTCGTTAATAGAATTTGCAAATAAGAGAAAAATAACAATTACTAAGGAAGAAATGCTTAAAACTGCACAGCTTGTGAGGATTAAGTTATCCGATGATGAGATTCAATACTACTCAAAAGAACTGACAATGCTGGATTGGATACATGATACTTTGTTGAAGGTTAATACTGAAGGTGTTTCTCCTATGCGTTATGGAACTATAGATAAGGATGTCCATGTACGCGATGATATTATAAATTCTCAAAACATTAAAGAAGAAATATTATCCAATACAAAATCGGAGCATGGGTATTTCGTAGTACCGAAGGTTATAAACGATTAAGATAAAGCAAGATTTATACCGATTTTATAGATCTACTTTCAAAAATAAGACCAATCTGGTAAAGAAGCATTCGTTGGAGTAAAAACCATTTTTTGATTTTTCTTTACTAAATCTACTAAATATAATTTAGAGTTGCTTGGTGATTCTGCGTTAGTAAAGATAATTTCTCTGCCATTTGGTAGCCATGCCGGAGATTCAATTTTATGTCCCTCTGAAAGCAAGCGCTCTTCTTTGCCATCTGGCTTCATAACTCCTATGTAAAATTTTCCTGACTGAATTTTTGTAAAAGCTATCAGATCTCCTTTTGGCGACCAAACAGGTGTAGCATATCTTCCATTTCCAAAACTAATTCTCTTGGGTTTTTTGCTTTTTTTAGTGAAATCTATGATATATAGTTGCTGACTTCCACTTATATCAGAACTAAAAACCATGTACTTTTGATCTGGAGACAAAGAGGGAGAAGTACTTATAGCTGAACCTTTAGTAATTTTTTTTGTTCGTTTACTGCTTAAGTCTAGAGATAATATATTTGTTTCACCACTCAATGAGTGGGAAATAAAAAGAGATTTACCATCAGGAGAAAATCTTGGTGCAGAAATAACTCCTTCAAATGCGCTGATTATTGATTCAGTGTTATCTTTTAAATTTTTTAATATTATATAACTTTTACCATTTGTGTATGAGATATAAACAATACCCTTTCCATTTGGTGAAAATCTTGGTGTTGACACAAATTTCTCACCATTTGTTAAGTACTTTATATTACTTCCATCTTGATTCATCACAGCAATTTTACGGACG
Organism: Wolbachia endosymbiont of Leptopilina clavipes; assembly: GCF_006334525.1. NCBI lineage: Bacteria > Pseudomonadati > Pseudomonadota > Alphaproteobacteria > Rickettsiales > Anaplasmataceae > Wolbachia > Wolbachia endosymbiont of Leptopilina clavipes. Next base: position 17,548 of record NZ_QJHA01000022.1, on the reverse strand, counting down.
GATTTGTAATTGCTATCTTTTTCTTCAGCGATATATGTAATTTTTGTATTGAAATGCCCTTTCTCACCAATCAATCTATCATATATCACATCTGAAACAAGATGACTAATTTTCCTCCAGTCTTTTGCTAGAAAAACAACCGACTGAGTAAGTAATTCTCTGTTTGTAAAGCTGTCAGATAAACGAAAAGATAGCTCTAAATTTCTGTTTGATACTTCACTTAAACTTACTGTGACTACAGTATCGCTTTTCCAAGACTCAACTTTCGTGTTACGTTTCACATTAAATAAGCCACAATTAGATAGATTTGTTTCAATTACTTTTGTGATGCTTTCACTTAGCTCACTTTCCACTTCTGTCTTGCATGCACATTTAGATACAACAAGATCAATATTACCAATATTGCTTTTTTTTATATCAACATATAAAACAGCTTTTGTGGAATAAGGAATAAATAACGAAATAAATAACACCAGTTGAGCGAATAGCTTCATTAGATTTCTTGCATTACCTCCTGTCATCTCAGCAAATAGCTTACTTTTGAAGTTAAACTGCATGACAGTAGAGTAAATCAATTTCTGCAGTACTTGACACTGGAATCCAGAAATTTGACTGCAAGTAAGTGCACTGAGGTGGCAAGCATAAAAGTAGCTGTTTTATTCTAAAATAAACGTCTTTGACAAGGTTGCATGAAAAACTGGATTCCAGTGTCAGAGCACTGGGATGACACTCTACTGGTGGAGATTGCTCTAAAACTACAATGTTTGCCTGGGCGTTGAGATGGCACCCTTCTGGTAGATTCAAATCACAATGTTTGTATAGTTGTGTGATCTGACACTGATTTTTTTTTACGGATTCCAGTATTGCATGCTGAAATAACATCAAAGAATACATTGTTAACTTCTTACTCAAATAATGGTTAATAAAAAGAGGTATATTTCTATACCTGTTCTATTTGGACTTCAATTATAGGTCTTTTTAGTAAATATTCCTTTAAGATACTAAATATTGAACTTTCAATCTTATTTCTTATTTTTTTTATCGGTTGTGGACTAAATGCTGACTCAACCTTCTCTATGATCTTTTGCATAATGGCTGCATCTTCTTGCGCTTCGAAAACACCAGGTGCAAATACTTTTGGCTTAGCGAGCAATTTGTTTTTCTTATTCACAATTGCTGTTACTACAATAACCCCAGCATCTCTCATTCTCTCACGCATCTTTATAACGCTGCATTCTGGATGGCGTAGCAACATACCATCAATACCAAAGTAGTCAACATCAATTGAACTAACTTTTTCTCCATTCTCCAAATTAACAATATCACCTGGTGCAATCATTATTGCTTTTTTCACACCGCACTCTTTAGCGAACTTTACATGTGCATCCGTATGAATATACTCACCATGAACTGGAATAGCTATCTTAGGTTTTATCAAAGAATACATTTCCCTTAGCTCTGCTTTTACTGGATGTCCGGAAGCATGAACATTCTCTGTTTTTTCAGTAATAACTTCTACTCCCATCTCAATAAAGGCATTGAGCATGTTATGTGCACGAGTTTCATTGCCAGGAATGATTTTTGATGAAAAGATCATGGTATCACCTTGCTGCATTTTAAATGCTTGATGACTCTTATTAGCAAGCCTTGGGGTTGCTGCCAGTGGCTCACCTTGACAACCTGTGCAAAGTAGCACCAGCTTTTCCCTTGGAAAATTTACTGCCTCCTTTGCTTCTAGAAACTCAGGAGAATCAGTTAAATAACCACTATCCTGAGCAACTTTCACTATTCTCCATAAAGATCTGCCAAGTAAAACCACTTTTCTATTTAGTGCTTGTGCAGCTTTAGCGATAGTCTCAATTCGCGCCACATTTGAGGCAAATAGCGATACAGCAATCAATTTTTTAGACCGCTTTATTATATTGTAAATATTATCATAAATTTCACTTTCTGATTCAGGGTCGTGTTTGCTCAGTATGTTTGTTGAATCACAAATTGCTGCAAGTAGATCACCTTTATCGCCAATTTCTTTTAAACGCTCTATATTAGAAATTAATCCAACAACAGGTTTTGGATCAAATTTCCAGTCCCCAGTATGAAGTGCACTACCTGCTTCAGTGCTAATTAATATTGAATTTGCCTCAGGAATTGAGTGAGTTACATTTATAAACTCAACGGTAAAAGGACCCAAATTTATGCTGCCATTTATGTCTACCTCTTTCACAGGTACCACACCTTCCAATCGAAACTCCTTTAGTTTCTCCTTGAGAAAATTAACTGTAAACTTTGTTGTATATATGGGACATTGCAAATCTTCCCACAGATGAGGCACTGCACCACAGTGATCTTCATGTGCATGTGTAATTATTATTCCAAGCAAATCTTTTTTTCTTTGAGCAATAAAATCTACATCAGCAATGAGTAGCTCAACACCTGGCATAGTTTCATCTGCAAAACCGATACCAAGGTCGATCATAATCCACTTGCCTTGATAATGATATAGGCTAACGTTCATCCCAATTCTTCCTACTCCTCCAAGAGGAAGAAATAAAAACTCATTTTTGTTTATGTTCATTAATTTTAAATTATTAAAATGCGAGGATAGCAAAACTTCGACCTTAAATAAAGGAATTTATCACTTTTGCATAACTTAAAAAAATCTTTTCACTAAAAGAGAAGGCTTTCAAATTGGTAAAAAGAATTAAGTGTAGACAGCTACCTCTTTATATCATTTAGCAAATTTCTCATTTTTTTTTTACTTTTCCAAAGAATCCTTCAGATTTCTGCTCTACACTTTCATGTTCCCCTTCCTCAAGCGCTTTTAATAGCTCAATCTGCTTTTGGGTTAAATTCTTTGGATTTAAAGTCTCAACTATTACCTGTACGTATAAATCACCACGAGCATGTGAGTTCATATATGGCATACCCTTTTCCCTACAACGTAGTTTGGTACCAGTTTGAGTGCCTTCAGGGACCTTTACTTTTATTTTAGCTCCATCAATTGATTGAATATCGATTTCACCACCAAGTACTGCTAGTGTCATTCTTATAGGCACTTTACAGTGTAAATCTGCTCTATTGCGAGTGAAGATCTGATGAGTAGCTATTTTCACACATACGTATAAATCTCCGCTTTTTCCACCTCTTGCTCCAGCTTCTCCTTTACCACTGACCCTTACCTTAGCTCCTTCTTCTATGCCTTTTGGAATTGAAACGGAGATATTTACTTCATCTCTTTTACGTCCACTTCCACCGCATTTCTTGCATTTATTTTGTATTATTTCTCCTTCCCCATAGCATGTAGTACACGTTCTTTCAATGGTAAAAAAGCCCTGTTGAGTTCTAATTCTACCGCTTCCCTGGCATGTGTTGCACTGAACTGGTTTGATTGCTCCTTCGCTACCTGTGCCTTGGCATGTATTACATTTTATATTTGTCACATAATGTATAGGTGCTTGTATTCCTTTAAATGCATCTTCCAAGGTAATTTTAAGGTCGTAGCGCAGATCTGCTCCAGATACTCCTGTTGTACTTCTTTTTGTTCTTGACCTACTTGTACTGCCGCCGAATCCTCCACCAAGAAAATCGTTAAATATATCGCTAAAATCCCCTCCAGCTTGGCTGAAATCAAATCCACTGGAAGCACCATCGTGACCATAACGATCATAACCTGCTCTTTTTTCAGAGTCAGATAGAACTTCATATGCAGCTGTTACTTCTTTAAATTTTTCCTCTGCTTCCTTATTACCAGGATTTCTGTCAGGATGATATTTTAATGCTAGTTTTTTATATGCTTTTTTTATCTCGTCAGTACTAGCATTTCTGCTCACTTCTAGCAGATCATAGTAGTCTTTTTTGTTCATATATAATAGCTCAGTATTTTACCTTTAAAGATAGGTATTACATATATGAATTTCAAGTATGACCTCTATTTCCTATAAAATATGGTGCACCCTGAGCGACTTGAACGCCCGACCTTTTGATCCGTAGTCAAATGCTCTAATCCAACTGAGCTAAGGGTGCTTGCACAAAGCTGACTTTAACAGATTTTATAGCTTATTTCAATTGGTTTAGCTAAAAATAAAACTCTTATCATGTATGAAACCTGTAAGAAATTGTACTAGCTCTCTTAAAGGATAACTTAAGTTAACAGTTTCCAATTACTTTGATTTTAGAACCGCTATCCGAATAAGAGCTTTTCACATTATACTGCCAAGCTGCTAACAAATAGCGGAATGACGGTTATAGTTAAATCTAAACTATTTTGGCTATATCAGAAGACGGGTTATGCAGAAACCTTAAAATACTTCTTGCTTGCCAAGGAGAATAAATACATTCCTACAAACAAGCAGATACTCAATATCGATGCATAGGAAAACTTGAAAATTAAATCTTTAATATATATTGATAAGCATTTACCTGCAGAAATTTTGTATAGTAGTCCAACACAAATAATCGTACTATCAATGACCGATGCTATAATTAAAGTGATGAAATTTGCCATATGAAAATTCAATTTCGACTTTAATTCTTCAAAAACAACTATGCTTGAGAGAAGAGAGATTAAAATTGCAGTATATAGAACCAGTATCATAAAACTAAAATTTTGCAATTTAAAAAGACAGCATATCACTGTACACACTATTAAGCTGTAAGTAGCTTTGCTTCTACCATAAAACTCAACCATTGAGTTTACAACTAAAGTAGCTCCCACAAATAAGGCAGCACATATCATTAATTTATTTGAAGTGTTAAGTAAAGAAAGACTGATAAGCAAGAGTATTGATAAAATGGACATAATCACCTACCCAAATTTAATAATATGCATTTATTTTAATCAGACATTACACATAATGAAAAATTTGTCTAGCGTAATCAAAAGTTATTTAAACTAGTACCTAAGTCTTTCAAATCTATTCTTATAATATCCTTTATATTGAGAGCTTTCTCCTCTGTCACTTTTCCAATACATGAAAAAACTATACCTTTAAACAATTCTTCAAACTTCCGCTGATTTTGCGGGGCAATGGTTACTAATATTCTACTTTGCGATTCAGAAAACATTATTATCTTGTTTATTATGTCTGTATTTTGTGTTTTTCCTATTGGTACTAGTGAAAGATCAATTTCAGCACCAAGGTCTCCTGCAATTAGCGATTTTGCCAAAGCAATAATTAAGCCGCCTAAGTTTGGTGCAATTGCAGAGACAATTATGCCATCTTTTATTGCCTGGTTGTAACGTTCATACAATTTCCTAGCGCTCTTTGCATTAACTTTTGGCACGTTGTTATTATCTATTCCACTATATAACTGATATTCAGATCTACCAAGCTCATCGTGGGTTGTACCAAGCACATATATCAAGTCCCCTGGCATTTTCACATCAAGCGATACCGCATTTTCAATATTGTCTATAACTCCAATTGCTGAAATGAGTAGTGAAGGTGGTGCAGATATCATCACTTTCTCGCCATTTTCATCATATCCCTTAAAGTCGTTAAACATACTATCTTTTCCGGATATAAATGGTGTTTTAAATGCAGTTGCAAAGTTGTAACAAGCCTCTGCAGCTCTCTTTAGTTGCCACAGCCTTTCTGGATTATAAGCATCACACCAGCAAAAATTGTCGAGCAACGCTAGATGATTTATATTTCCTCCTGCGGCTACGTAGTTGCGTATTGCAGTGTCAATCGCACATGCTGCCATGTGATAAGTGTCAATTTCTCCATAACTTGAGCCAAATCCCTGCGATTTTACAACACCTTTGTTTGAAGAAAGGACTGGCCTCGAGACAACAGCTTCACTGTACACTCTTCCCTTGCCTTGCAGTGGTTTCAGTATTGACGATCCTTGAACCTCATGGTCATATTGCACCACTATAAACTCTTTGCTGCGTATGTTTGGTCTGCTTAGCATTTCTTTTAGTGCAAAGGTGTCATTCCAGTGCTTGACACTGTAATCTATCTCAAGCTCAACTCTGCCATCGCACGTATTTTTACATAAAGTTTTAGATTTATTTGCAGACAAAGCCTGCTGGATTCCAGTGTCAAGCACTGGGATAACAGGAGAGAATTCTGGAATGACAGCGTATGGGTTAGATTTTCCAGACCATGGCTTTGTCTGTAAATGCATTTTAGGATTACCATCATGCAGAAATTCAGTTTCGATGTCCATTATTACTGCCCCTGTGGGACATTTAACAACGGCTTTGCCACTTTTGTTGAATTCTCCAATTACACAGACCTCCACATCATGTGTTTTCATGATTTGCTTAAACACAGGAAGATTTTCTTCTGGCACTGCTAAGGTCATTCTCTCTTGTGATTCTGATATCCATATTTCCCACGGAGCCATATCATCGTTTTTAAGGAGAACCTTGCTCAAATCAACTTCAAATCCGTCTTTTCCCATTTCACCAATGGACGATGATAGACCGCCTGCTCCATTATCCGTTATTGCATTATAAAGACCAAGATCTCTTGCTTTTACGACGGCGTTGGATAATTTTTTTTGTGTTATAGGATCACCAATTTGCACAATTGTTGAAGGGCTGTTTCCCGACAATGCCTCTGAAGAAAAAGTTGCACCGTGAATTCCGTCCCTTCCAACTCTTCCACCAATAATTACGATTTTATCACCGTTTTTGGGTTCTTTTATGTGTGAAGGTGCATTATTTATATTCCGTGGAATAATTCCGATGCTTCCAACAAAAACTAATGGCTTTCCACAGAATCTATCGTCAAAGTATACCGATCCAAGTTGCGTTGGAATACCGGAGCAATTACCAGCAACATTAACACCGTGAATCACTTCTTTCATTATATATTTTGGTGGTAAGATTTTATCAGTACGCTCTTTATCTCTATAAAGTTTGCCTTTTGATTCTTTGGCAAAGCAAAAGTAATAAGTATTCATGATAGGTTCTGCACCTTTGCCAAAACCGACTATATCTCGATTAACTCCAAGCACTCCAGTCATTGCTCCACCGAACGGATCGAGAGCTGAAGGACTATTGTGAGTTTCAACTTTATCTACAATCAAGTAATCGTCATCAAAAATTATTCCTCCTGCGTTGTCGGAGAAAACTGACACGCATATGTTAGAATTTATCTCACGCGTTGCACGCTTAATATAATGAGCATATAGACCATCTTTTATTTCATCAATAGGGGAGCAAAAAATATTGTGTTTACAATGTTCAGACCAAGTCTGTGCCAGAGACTCAAGTTCAATATCATATGGATTTCTACCGAGTTTTTTAAAGTAATCCTTTATAGCTTTCATTGCTGCCAGCGAGAGCCCTAAAGTGCCATTACCATCGATTCCATCTCTGCTGATTTTTTCAAGCTCTTGGTCACTTACATTGAGTTTGACAGATTTTGCTCCATTATTACCTGGTGTCATCCCAGTGCTTGACACTGGAATCCATTCTTTTTTTTCCTGGTCACGCGCTGTAATGACACCAGGTGGGGTATTTGGTTTACTGTAATACTTCCAATGGCAATTGCCGTTTTCTTTATAGACAAGTGTGCAATATTCAGTAATAGGATTGAATTCCTGTTTTATGTCATCTTCGGTTGGAAAACCTCCTTGACTTAGAATCAATTTTGAACTTCTTGCCTTGATAGAAACACTTTCATCAATGTGGCCTTTGCTAATTAGATATTCTCTAACAATTTGTTTTGCCGTGTTTCCTACGTTATCGGTCATGCCAGGTAAAAAGCTTATCTCCAAGCCCCACTTTTCTTGTGATTCTATGGAGTTATATTGAACTTCTTCAAGGTTTTCATTGTAGGAATAATAACGGCAGTCTTGTATGACTTTATTATAAAATAGCCCACAAATTTCTTCATGTAATTTTGATGGTAATTCTTTGCTTATGTAAATCAAGTAAACATTAACTACCCTTCTGCGGCCAACTTGTTCACATTTATTAAAAACTTCTATTCTGATGTTTGCCATGTAATATTGTGAAAGACTTTAATATATCATAGCATAAGAAACTGCGAGCACATTTATATTTTAAATAATTTCTATACAATAAAAGTGTTGTATTAATTGTTACTGTTAGTGGGAAGAGTTTTTACTGTTAATGTGAATGAGTCCCTTTTTGATGTGCTGGTTCAGCACATATTTTCTGAATATGAAAGAGAAAAAATTCCCAAGATAAAGATCATACTTCCCTGCAAGAGGGATGTGATAGCATTGCTGAGTGCATTCAAGAATTACAGAACTATAATTTTGCCAGAGATAGTTTCACTAGAAAACATTGATGAAGAAGATTTAATATTAAATCTTGATAGAGTTAAAGTTATTAACCCGACAAAGAGAACGCTGCTACTCATTCAATTTATATTGGAGTGGAATAAAAAACACAATGATAGTTTTCCAATCGATCTAGTTTACAGTTTGCCGTCATTACTTCAATATACCCAAATAGCGGATTGTTATCAGCTTGATGAGCATTCGAAGAAAATGGAGAATTTCATAAACTTACTTATCAAAACTTGGAGTAACACTTTAAAAAATTTAGGAGTAGTAGATATACTAAAGCATAAGAGTGACTACATAAACAATATGATAGCCTCCCTGAAGAAAGATCAGCATATGATCTTTATTGGAATTGGAAAGGAGGAGATTTATAAGTTGTTGATTAAAGCTGTATACGACCTGCCATTTGGAAAGATAATTTTACCTAATCTGAATTTGAAAATTAAAGAGAAAGATTGGCAATCACTTGATAAAAAACATTATCAATATTGCCTGAAAGATCTGCTCGATTATTTAAGTATAGGCAGAGAGGATGTAAGTTTTCTGCCAGAAGCGTGTTCTGATGTCATTCCAGTGCCCAGACACTCGGATCCAGAAAACTTAACTTTAAATGAGTGCACCAGGTGGCTGCACAATAGAAACTGGATTCCAGTGTCAAGCACTGGAATGACATCATCTACTACTCAAATTACCTGCAAATTACAGTGTTCGTACACTAAAAATCAGAGGGCTGGGATGACAGGCAGTCCTGAACTAGATTATGTCTTTGATACAACTGCCGATCTAAGTAAAGTTAGTAATGGATATATTGGCAATATTGAAGTCATCACTTGTGATTCCAGAGAGGAAGAAGCGCAGGTGACGTCACTAATTATGGAGAATGAAGGTTATGAAAACGTTTCTTTGGTTGTTTTTGATAAATTACTTGCAGTTCGTATGGTGTGCCCCATATCGAAAAACTATTCTTATGTGACGCTTCTGCTTTATAGTATTGAGATTTTGAACTCAAAATGGAACGGTGTGGCATTGCTTTCTCTTCTTAAACATAGGCTAGTGACTTTTGGTTACGCTCAAGAAGAGTACACTCGTATTTTATCTGAGTTTGAGATAGAAGTATTGCGTAGCTTTGATATAAATGGTCTTAAGGATATTATCAACGCTATTAGTACTTGTAAAAAGCTAAGATATAAAGAAGATATATTAATTATTATCAGTAGATTAGAAACTATATTTAATCTTTTACTTAATCTTATAAATTATCCTATTTCTGATATAGCAGCAGCTCATTTACAGTGTGTTAATGTGCTTTCTAATGTGAATTTTCTAGAGCTAAATGGTGAAATAGGTAATTTTACTCGTGATTTCTTAAATGCATGTGACGGTATAGCAATTGAGTGTTCCTTAGAGTTATATAGTCAAATCCTGATATTATTTTTAAAAAGGAAGTTTTTTTCTCCAGAAAATAACTTTGATAAATTTAGCTTATATCAAAATAAAGTTGTAATACTTGCTGGATTTAATGATATACCAAATTTTCAGAATCCGTTTTTGAGTGCACTGAATAGAGAAAAATTTAACCTTCCTTCTGTGCAAGAAGAGCAAGGGTGCTTTTTGTATACTTTGCGCAATTTATTTGGTGCCGGCAAGGTTTATATTACGAGGCTAGTGAGTGATAGAAAATCAATTCTATTGCGCCGTTTGGGGGTTCTGTTACAAGAACCAAAATATCCTTATCGCAATTGGCTAAGAATATTAAATACACCTGAGTGCATTGTTCCATGTACTCAGCCTATGCCAAAACCTCAAGCCAAAGTCAGAGAAGAAAAAATGCAAGTGATGTCTTGCAGTGCGGTAGAAAAACTGATTCGTAACCCTTATTCATTTTATGTTGAATACATACTGAACCTTAGACAGTTGAAAGACTTAAATTTTAAGCCATCGATATTGGAGTTTGGCACTATGGTACACAATATTTTTGCAAGATATTTACGCAACGAAAAGTCGCTGATGAGTATTGCACGAGAAATATTCTCGTCTAATCGATTCCACTTTTCAAATATGTGGTGGGTAAGGTTGCAGAGGATAATTCAATCTTTTGTTGAGTTTGATAGGACTGGAAACAATCAAGTTGAGTTGGAGAAGAGCTTTTCCTATCCGATATTTCATATTCCAGCGCGTGACACACAACTGCGCGGATGCTGTACAACTTCCACTAAGAATAAGGGTGTCATCCCAGTGCTTGACTACTTGGATCCAGAAAATTTGATTGCAAATGAACACACCAGACAATTGTGTAATAAGAGCTGGTCAGATACTCGAATGACAGAAGAAATTTTATTGACAGCAAGATGTGATAGAGTTGAGTATCTACCAGGTGGGCAAGTAGCAATTATAGACTATAAACTTGGTTCACCACCTTCCAATGAGGAAGTTATGTCAGGATTTTTCCCGCAATTAATTTTACAAGCTTTAGCAGTGGAATACACAACAAAAAAAGAAGTCTCGGAGCTTGCTTATTGGAAACTTGATTATGATAAAATAAAGGTTATTGCTTTGAAAGATTATAGACAAAAAATGCATGAATTTCAGAATATTCTACCAGATTTCTTATCTAATTATTTAAGAGATACTACTCCCTTCATTGCCTCTCCTTATTTTGATAAATTCCTGAGATTTAACATCTACAAACAACTAGAAAGGATAGGGGAGTGGTTATAAATTATATCTCCTCTCATCCAGATCAAAATAGCTGGTTGTACAGCTGGTTTACTAAGTGCAGTAGGAGAATTACTAGATTGTGATATAGACTCATCTTTGCTAGACTCAAACAACCATAAAAAAACACTAAAAAGTGATTCAATCAATTTTAGCCATTAAAACTTGAATAGTGGCTAAAATAGCTTTAAATTGTATATTTATTTAGGAGGGGTATATGCCATCACAAAAACAGCTAAATGCGCAGCTAATTGATGCTGCTAAAAAAGGACAGCTAGATTTTGTTCAGCAAGCTATACAGGGTGGAGCAATTATTAATACAATAGATGATGATTATGGGAGAACTGCTTTTATATGGGCTGCTGACAATGGTCAACTAGAGATATTACAATACTTGATAGAAGAGGGAGCAAATGTTAATGCAGAATCTCCGGGAAACATAACTGCTCTAATTCATGCTGCTGCCCATGGTCATCTTGAGGTAGTACAACTTCTAATAGCAAATGGAGCTGATTTAAATGTGAAACGTAAAGGTCAATTCTCTGCCCTAACATATGCTATTGTAAATGGCCATACGGAGATAGCAAAGCTTCTAACTAGATATCATTTAATAGCTAATCTTGATATGTCAATACCTCGCTTGCCTCTTCCTACTTGTATACCAGAGTTATCATCTTATTGGTATGACTGTAAGGATGAGCTCAATAAAATGAAGGAAGAAGATAGTGAATTATATAATTTTCTTGTAAGTAAGAGAATTAATGAACAGGTAAGAATTTGGACAGAGAGTGAGACAATACGAAATATTTCACAAGATAGATTAAATATAGAATACTCAATCTATGCTAAAGATTTAACAGGTAAAATAGAATTAGTGATATTTGTTCTTAACAACAGGGAAATAATCAATTCTTTATCGCGGTATTATAAGGTAAGAATTCAAACAATTGATCAGGTAAAAAGGCTACTTGATCGTTTCACAAGAGAACATGTAGAGCTTGAAGTAGAAATTGTTCCAGCACAATTAAACTTTAATACTCAAGAGTTACAACCCACTAAACTAAAAACATTATCATTTGCACAAATGATTAACAATCATGCAGGATTATTTTCAGCTGCCAAAAATGGTCAATTAGAAACAGTAAGATACCTGATAGAAAAACAGAAAGAAGATATTAATTCAACAGATCACTATGGAAGAACTGCTCTAATGTGGGCTGCTGGAAGTGGCTATTTAGAGGTAGTAAAGTACCTGATAGAAACAGCAAAAGCAAATGTTAATGTGAAAGATGGCTATGAAAACACTGCTATGAATTATGCTACTAGAAACGGGCATTTAGATGTAAAAGAATATCTGAAAGGTTACATACAAAAAGAACTGCGGAAGAAATACGTCTGCATTGGCGTGAGTGGTGCAATAGGTTATGTTGCAGGTATGACAATATCATGTTCTGCGGGAGCAGCGATTGCAGTTTGTGCAGCATCAGCTACCATTAGTCTAGCGTTAGGTGCAATTTTTGGTTATACAATTGTAGAAGTAAAAAAAGAGAAAGCAAACACAGGTATAGCTTCTGCGCTTAAAGATGTTTTCACTATTCAAGCTCTAAGTAGAATAGCCTTATAGAGAGTGAAAGTAGGTTTATTGCTTAAGGTTGCATGATTGCCTTAATAACAATAAAAAAATAATAGAAGCAAAAGATATGGCTTGAAAGTTTTCTAAGGTCTTCACTAAAAATGTCTCAACTTGACACTGAAATACAATTTGATTTAACTAATCATATATGTAGGTAATGTCAAACACTAGAATGAGGAAATATGGATAAAAAAGTTAGAATAGAATCAGATAGCTTAGGAGAAGTAAAAGTACCAAGTGAACATTACTGGGGAGCGCAGACTCAGCGTTCTTTGGAAAATTTCAAAATTGGTACAGAGAAAATGCCAGAGCCCCTGATTAAAGCGCTAGCAATAGTAAAACTTGCAGCAGCACGTGTTAACATGAAGCAGGGTAGCATAGATAATAGAGTAGGGGATGCAATCTGCTCAGCTGCAAAGGAAATAATAGACGGTAAATTTAATAATCAATTTCCACTTGTTGTTTGGCAAACCGGGTCTGGGACGCAGACCAATATGAATGTGAATGAAGTGATCAGCAATCGTGCAATAGAAATTTTGGGCGGTGATTTAGGTAGTAAATCTCCAGTGCATCCAAATGATCATGTAAACTGTGGTCAGTCATCAAATGACACTTTTCCAACAGCAATGCATATAGCAGTAGCAGAACAAATAGACCGCTTGCTTATTCCCAATCTTGAAGAATTATATAAAGCGCTAAATAATAAGGTTCATGAATTTAAAGATATAATAAAAGTAGGGCGTACTCATCTGCAAGATGCAACTCCTCTAACACTTGGGCAGGAATTTTCTGGCTATGCAGTTCAGATTAAAAAGGGAATAGAGAGAGTAAAGTCAACTCTAAGCAATGTATATGAACTTGCACAAGGTGGCACTGCAGTTGGCACGGGAATCAATACTAAAAAGGGTTTTGCTGAGGATTTTGCTAAAGAAGTGGCAAAAATCACTAATTTTCCATTTATTTCAGCAAAAAATAAGTTTGAAGCACTAGCAGCAAATGATGCTTTAGTTGAGCTCAGTGGAGCATTCAATACAGTAGCAGTAAGCTTGATGAAAATTGCAAATGATATAAGGTTACTTGTTTCTGGTCCAAGATGTGGAATTGGAGAAATAATGTTACCAGAAAATGAGCCTGGCTCTTCAATCATGCCGGGTAAGGTGAATCCAACTCAATGCGAAGCAGTGACTATGGTATGTGCTCAAGTTATGGGAAATCATGTTGCAGTGACAATTGGTGGCTCAAATGGTCACTTTGAATTGAACGTGTTTAAGCCGGTGATAATTTACAATGTTTTGCAGTCTATAAGACTTTTAGCTGATACAAGTTTAAATTTTGCAGAGAAATGCGTAGTTGATATTAAAGCAAACGAAGAAAGAATAAAGGATTTACTAAATCAGTCGTTAATGCTAGTTACTATATTAAATACGCATATAGGATATGACAATGCAGCAAAAATAGCGAAGCTTGCTTATAAAGAAAATATCACTCTAAAAGAAGCAGCAGCAAAACTTCAACTGCTCACTGAGGAGGAGTTTGAAAGGATAGTGAAACCAGAGGAGATGGTAGGTTAAACTACCACCTTTTTTAGGGTTCTGTCGCATTTGTAGGGAAGTAGAAAGAAGAATGATATAATTGTCTAAAAAAAAAGCAAAGATGTTTCGTATCAATCAAAAATTGTTGCCATATTTCAAAGGATTTAGCTTTTCAGCGGATGTTATCTGTATACATGAAATGTCGATTCTCTTTGAGCTATCGAGATTTGGAAGAAATGATGAGTATAAGGGGAGCAAAATGCTACGTTACAAAGGTGGGTTATCACCACTGATAGATGAGGCAGTAAGGAAAAGAAAGAAGCAGGTTGGTAGTAGTTGGAGAGACTTACATTAAATTAAACGGTAAATGGGTTTATTTATATACTGTAGACTTCCTCTTGTGTGTTAGTAGAGACAAGTCTGCAGCACTTGCATTCTTTCGTAAAGCCTTCAGGAGTAACTATCTTCCTGAGAAAATTGTAATTGATAAAAGCGGCAGTAATACTGCTGCTCTTGATGATTTGAATGCAGAAATTTCTGAAGATTACAGTTCTTCAAATAAAATATCTAAATAATATTGTTGATAGATTTATCAAAAAACTAATAAAGCCAATGCTTGGGTTTAAAAGCTTCCATTCCGCAAAGATTACCATCACAGGCATAGAAAATATTCGTATGATTCAAAAAAGACAAATTATTAAAATAATGTTTCTACTTTTGAGAATTTTGCTATGTTAATGGCTTCATAACTCCTATAATCCCACCTTTAATGATCTTCTTTCCTATGGTTTATAGATGCGACAGAACCTTTTTTAGTGCTGTGCATATTTGGCAGTAGACGTTTACTTATTACTAAATTTATTATAGTATAATTTAAAATCCTCATGGTATCGAACCATTTCACTAAGTACAATGATAAAAAACTAGCCTTTCTATGTCTAATATTCGTTTTGATGAGTAGTTGTAGTTTTAGCAATAGGTGTAATCACACTGCAGGTCATTATAAAATTGGCAATAGCTATACAATAAATGGTATCACCTACCACCCAAAATACTGTAGCTGTTACGAAGAAGTAGGAATAGCATCGTGGTATGGAATAGAAGATCATGGCACAATTACAGCCAACGGTGAAGTGTTTAATCGTCACTTGATTTCTGCAGCACATAAGACCTTGCCCCTACCTTGCTTTGTTCGTGTTACTAATTTAGAAAATGGAAGAAAGCTTGTTATAAGAGTTAATGATAGAGGGCCATTTGTTGAAGGTAGAATAATAGACTTGTCAGAAAAAGCAGCACAAGTTTTAGGACTTCATAAGTCTGGGCTTGCGAAGGTAAAAGTCGAGTACTTAAGAAAGAGGTCAGAACAATTGATACAAAATACTCCTCATTACAAAAGGCAATATGAAAAAGAAATGCAGAAACGTCACCCAAAACAAAACAATGCAGAAAGTAAGGGATATGTAGCATTTTTTGTAAACGCTCAAGTAGCTAAATCAGCTGCATCAAAGCTTCGTAATCAAGGAATAGAAAATGTTAGATTGCTTTTCAAGAATGATCAATATTGCGTAAAAGTAAGTTAAAACCTGCATTACAGATTGTGTAGCATGCCAGAAACTATTTGACAAATGAGAATGTTCCAAAAGCATGTGCGTCAAGTTGAGAAACTATCGTGAAATATAGCAATATTTAAGATTGGTATTTTATTTGTTACATTTCAGGTAGTGACAGCTACCTCAGCTAGAGCTGTAAAAAATAATCTACCACTCAAGAAATTTCATTAAAAAAATAGCATAATCTTATTTCTCGGGAGTGTTAAATAAACTGTGTCAAACCGAGAAGTATAGCTCTTTTCATAATAGTCCAAACGAGGTAAAATAAGGTTTATAGTAGTGAAGGTAAGGATGCCAGCAGCATATAGTTATAAAAAAAGCAATGGAAGCACTAGAAGAAGGAGAAAGCAGGGAAACGGTGGCAGCAAGATTTAAAATTGGAAGAACTACGTTATGGGAGTGGCAGCAAAGAAGAAAAGAAACAGGAGATTTTCAGTCAAAAAAACTTGGAAATGGAGGTTATAATCACAAAATTATAGCCCTTCCCATAATAGTCCAAAAAGGTCATGAGAAAGAAGAATCGACAGCATGACGAAAAGATTTGAATAAAGGAATGTTTTTCCTGGTTCTGTTTTTTATAGCTATAATAGTCTAGACTTAATCTGACAAGCATGAATTAACTGACAGAAGAATTAACAAAGTCAAAACCAAAATCAACATCCTGTTTAATGCTATCAATATTTTTCTGATAAGCAATATGCATACTATCAAAAAAGGTTTGCATAGGAGTCTTACCATAGCAATATTTACCTGAATGCGGTCTAGATCTATTGTAAGAATGCACCCAATGGTCTACGTCTAACTGAAGTTCTGCCAAAGAGGTGTAAATTTTCTTTCTAAAGATAATATTGTAACATTCATCTTGCATAGTTCTGTGGAACCTTTCACATATGCCATTAGTCTGTGGAGAACGAGCTTTGGTTCGAGAATGATCAATATTTTCTACCCCTAAATATAGCTGGTAAGCGTGATTTTCAGGTCTGCCACAATACTCTGTACCACGATCCGTCAAAACACGTAGCAATGATACTTTCTGTTCATCAAAGAACGGTACTACCCTATCATTAAGAAGATCTGCAGCTGTGATAGCAGTCCTTTCTGTGTAAAGCTTAGCAAAAGCAACTCTGGAATAGGTATCAACAAAGGTTTGCTGGTAAATTCGTCCAATTCCTTTGATATTACCAACATAATAACTGTCTTGGCTACCTAAGTATCCTGGATGCTCTGTTTCAATTTCTCCATGGGCCTCTTTTTCTTCCTTAGCCTTTTCTAGAGCTGTTATCTGTTCTTCTGTTAAAATGATACCATCCTGAGCTACTTTTGCTTCTAATGCCTTTAACCTCTTTTTAAAATTTTCAAGATCGTTTCTTTGCCACACTGATCTTATTCCACTTGCAGAGATGAGAATTCCTCTCTTTTTCAGTTCGTTTGCTGCTCTTTCTTGTCCGTATGCTGGAAACTCTATTGCTATTTCAACTACTGCTTTTTCTATATCCTCCGACACTCTATTTGCATACAATGGCTTGCTTTTGCTTATCTCGTGTAAAGCCTCTTCTCCTCCTGTTTCATACAGTTCTTTGAAGCGGTAAATGTATCCCTTGAATATCCCATTACTTTACACGCCTGTGATACATTTCCTAATTGCTTTGCAAGTTCTAGCAATCCCAACTTTGGTTTTAGTATTTTTTCTTGTGTTGTATTCATATCTGACACTCCTTTAAAACTTGTCTATATTTTTATCTTACTTTGTTTGCTTGTCAGATCAAGTCTAGACTATTACATATTCT
>NZ_QJHA01000029.1:0-9023 GCF_006334525.1 Wolbachia endosymbiont of Leptopilina clavipes | reverse complement strand
TAAAAAGGTTTCAATAGAAGAAACTATAGATAATAATAATTATAGGATGGGTAAAATGCCTAAAAATATAGAAGAGAAATTGTCTAATGCTATCTTCGCTCTTAATTATGAAGAAGTAATGTCTTTAGTGGAAAAGGTAAGGAAAGAGGACAATAGTGTAGACACAAAGCAAATCTTGAATAAAGCCTTAGAAGACGCTAATAAGACGGAAGTTGGTAACAAAGATAAACTATCTCAAAGCAAGCTCGCAAAAATTAAAATATTTCTTGAAAAAGAGTTCGAGCATGTTGCTGCATTATCAGTGAGTGGTAATATAGCTGCTACTGCAAGTAGCCAAGAAATTCCTGTAGTGGAGCGTAAAGAAAGCGAGCCGGATTCACCATCACTGAGTTCTGAAGATGATGGTTTTTCTAAACTTGAAAGTGACGATTCTCCTAGAATTTCTTCAAATTCTCCTTCGTTTGATATTATTTCTGAAACAGAAGTACCTGAAACTGCAGCAGAAATGCCTTCAATGGTCACTGAGGGAAAGTCTGATGATCTAAATGACGAAAAAGATGATCAGCAAAATCTTACAATACCTACAGCTGTAGATCAGGGTACATCGCCTATTCCCGAAAGTCAATATGGTACTGCACACAATAAAGAAGATTTTACTGTTCTACCTCAATCATCATCATTAGGTTTTGCAAATGAAAGTGTTAATACCGTAATATCAATTGATAATAACAGAAAAGAGCAAACTTCTAATAAACCCGCCAAGCATGTAGAACAAGTTGCTAACGAAAATATACAACCAAAATCAGTAGCTAATAAGCAAGCTAGTAATAGCAACAAAATTTACACAAAAGAGAATAGCGTTAAATGGCCTACTGTGGCTACATGGATGTTTGCAGTAACTGGAGTACTTTCATTAGCTGCTGCACCAGTTGCATATTTTGCTCTCGGTACTAGTCTGCTGGTAGCAGGAGTAGCGGCAGGCATTGGAGCTTTCTGTATAGTTGCTGCTATAGCTGTACATTATTATAATAAGGCACCTTCAGGTCCACTTAAAGGACCAGATGTTGAGGAGGTTGTTCGTAATGCTGCTGTAGAAGCAAGTTAAGAAATAGTAGTCTATCATTTAATAATTTATTATAATTATATTGATTGTTAATAGATAAAAACTTGGTAGACTACGAAGAAATATTCTTAAATAAAATCAAAGATATAAAAGAAGAAGGGCGCTATCGTGAATTTACGCATTTTGCGTCATTA
This sequence comes from Wolbachia endosymbiont of Leptopilina clavipes, assembly GCF_006334525.1. Classification (NCBI taxonomy): domain Bacteria; kingdom Pseudomonadati; phylum Pseudomonadota; class Alphaproteobacteria; order Rickettsiales; family Anaplasmataceae; genus Wolbachia; species Wolbachia endosymbiont of Leptopilina clavipes. The sequence goes on along the minus strand of NZ_QJHA01000029.1, from coordinate 7,766 downwards.
CCTGGCAAACTTCCCTATATTATGGATTATGAAAGAAATAGAGAGGTTATTGTCTGGTGCAGTAATAATTATCTGGGAATGTCACAAAACGATAGTGTCATTGCTGCTATTCAAAATTCATCTGTTGGTGCTGGAGGAACAAGAAATATATCAGGTACAACAAAGGAAGTTGTTGAGCTCGAGAAGTCTTTGGCTGACTTGCATCAAAAAGAAGCTGCTTTAACTTTTGCTTGTGGCTATCTTGCCAACCAAACTACACTTAGTACTTTATCGTCTGTTATTCCGGGCGTGGTAATTTTTTCAGATGAGAAAAACCATTCTTCAATGATAGAAGGTATAAAATCAGGAAAAAGACCGAAGCACATATTTAGGCATAATGATGTTGATCACTTAGAGCAGTTGCTAAAGTCTATAGATATAAAAACGCCGAAAATAATAGCACTTGAATCTGTATACTCAATGGATGGTGATGTAGCACCGCTTGAAGCGATATGTGATCTAGCAGATCAGTATAATGCAATTACCTATTTGGATGAGGTACACGCAGTTGGCATGTATGGACCGCGCGGTGGCGGAATTGCAGAAAGAGAAGGTTTGATGGATAGAATAACTGTTATTCAGGGTACATTATCAAAGGCTTTTGGAGTGATGGGTGGATATATAGCGTCTTCAAAGAGCTTGGTGGATGTAATAAGAAGTTCAGCCCCAGGATTTATTTTTACTACTGCTATGTCACCCGTTTTAGCAGCAGCAGCAAAGGCAAGCGTTGAGCATTTAAAATCGAGCAATGTTGAAAGAGAGAAGCAAAAGCAGTCTGTTGAAAAGGTAAAAGACTCACTGAGAAACGCAGGAGTGAATTTTATTCAAACAGAAACTCATATAATTCCAATCATAATTGGCGATCCTGAGTTGTCCAAAAAAGCATCAAAATTGTTATTTGATGAGTATGGAATATATGTACAACATATAAATTACCCAACAGTTTCAAAGGGGACTGAGCGCTTCCGTATTACTCCTACGCCTTACCATACAAATGAAATGATAGAGCATTTAACAAAATCTCTTGTAAAAGTTTTTGAGAAATTGTCTGTTTGTGTCTGTTGTTGAGTTTAAAGTTGCCAAGAATAAGGTATCTATTTAAAAGCATGGTTAATGTACAAAATCAGTACTTTATTTCTTGTCATGAAAGTAGCTAACACTGGGATCTATAGCTCACACAGGTAAAGTTTACTCTTTTGTCATCCTATGGCTTGACCATAGGATCCAGTCTAAACAATCTGGATTCTAGTGTCACGTGCTGGAATGACACCTATTTGTTCCTATAGTTGTCTTTTCTCGTCCATCTTATTTTGCCACCCTGCTGCAATGAGGGGTAGGTAAGACCATTTATTATTTTCACTACGTGACTTTTGCTCTTTTGAATGAACTTTAGTTTATATCTCCAGCAATGACAAGCGCGTTATCTTCCCTTACTCTCCCACCGCTTTCTTGCAGAAAAAGCCTACCGAGTGAAGTTTTATATTTATTAATTCCAGAGTAAATTATTCCATTGTATCTTCCGGCAGCAAGATATGCAAAACCTAGTACCGTTGAGCCAAGGGAGCGTAGATTATTATTGTCAAGTGGTAATTTATTTAACAAATTACCACTTATGTCTATTATTCCCCCTTCACGAGCTTTCATCCGCATTTTTACATGGCAAGATTTGAAATCTTCAAGAAAAGCTCCTTTCTTTTCCTCTGCCCAGAAAGTTTCTCTAAGCGCTGGAGCATCAATCACAGCTGCTACAACTCTGTTTTTATGAATGAGACAAACTGATACTGCAAAATAAACCATACAACTAAAAAGGTTTTCCTTGCCTTCTATAGGCATAATAAACCAAGTATAACTGCCGTCTTTTAGATCTTGGCCCACATCGTCTTCAAAAATAAAGTCATAGTTCTGGTTGTAGTTTTTCAAGCAATCGTATATAAGTTGCTTGGATTTTGAATAAGTTTTATTGATAAAGTCTGCTGACTTAACGCTTGAAATTTGCAATTCATTAAAATCACGTATAAGCTGCTTGGAGGCACTGCGTACAGAATCAAGCATCACATTGATTCGTGGTGATGAAATGGCCATTTACTCTTTTACTCTTTCGTAATAGCTGTTATCAGGAGTATGTACTACAATTTTATCCCCTTCTTTTATAAATTGAGGCACGTTAACACGTATTCCGTTTTCCAAAATTGCAGGCTTATAAGAAGCAGTAACAGTCTGCCCTTTGATAACAGACTCTGTTCCTTTTACAGTTAGTGTAACGTGATCAGGCGCATGTGCAGAAATTATTTTATCTTGATAAGTTACTACTTTAATTTTCATATTATCTTGCAAATAAGCCTTCTTTTCCCCTAATAAGTCTAAATTTATAACAATCTGCTCGTAACTACTTGGATGCATAAGATTTACGATATTCCCTTCAGTAAAGAGATAAACATATTCCTCTTCATCTAAAATTGCCCTTCTGATTGTTGCATCAGAGCGAAACCTCTCATAGTACTTTGCTCCTGTTTGGATATTTTTCATTTCAGCTTGTATATATGCACCACCCTTACCAGGTTGAGTATGCATAATACTTATAACCGAAAATAAACCACCGTTATGTTCTAGTACCTGACCTAGCCTGATATCATTAGCCCTTTCTGCCATAACTACACTTTTAATTTAGTCTGATGATTATAAATAACTTTATACAAATATCAAAATTTTTATTGGCCAATGAATTCTGGCATGTTGATTACTATATATCTTTCCTTCATGTTGATGTATGGAAATATTTCTTTAGTGAAAGATAGCATAATGTTTTTTTTTGTGCTGATAACCAAAATTTCTAATATATCCCCTGAGCCAAAATTATGTACAGACTTCACATAGCCATATAATTCATTACTTTCTAATCTTACTTCCATATTCACAAGATCATTTTGGTAAAATTCATCCTCATCATTTAATTGTGGTAGCTTATTTCTCTCTATATATAACTTTTTATTTCTTAAAAGTTCTGCTTCATTACGGGAGTTCACACCGCTAATTGTTGCTATTACTAAATTATTACTGACAACAGACACCAAGCTTATTTTATAATTTTCACTTCCGCTTATTAGTTCACCATATAGGAAAATATTTTCGGGCTTTTCAGTAAAGGTTTTTATCCTAACAGCTCCTTTGATTCCATGGGGAGAAGTAATTATTCCGAGGCATATATTCATATTAATATGATAGTTGAAATCAGCTTTTTGTCTATAGAATTGACAATTTACTGAATTAACATACAATTAATATTGTGATAATTATAGTGGATAATGTGTGAGTTCTATCAGCAATCAAGAAAAGCAAAGTATTATAAGTGGCTTAGAAGAAATCAACTGTAAGTTGCAAGGTGAATCTATAAAACTTGATGATACAAAGGAATCTATAATAGTAGCACGTCGTAAACCTGTTGTTGAAGGGGTATTAGAACATCTACGCAACCCTTCTACTACTAACTGTAATGTTATGATCGATGCAGAAACTGGGTTTGGCAAGACTTACGATATTGGAATACTGAGTCATGTACTAACCCAAGCAGGGTTTCATCATCTGGTTGCAGTACCAAGTAGTGACCTAGTGAATCAAGCTAAAAAAATGATGAGTAGTGCATTTACTGTAAACATTAGGACACCTAAAACTGCTGAGGAAATTAAAAATGCACTGAAGGCAACTAAACCTACAACAATTATAGCGACACATGACCTGTTATTACAGCAAGAAAATGATCGTAAATTTAAAGACCAAAATACCAAGTTGTGGATTAGTGTTGATGAAGCAGACAGTATTAACAAGCAGCAGGATTTTGAGAACATGTGCAAGCTTGATGAGAAATATCCTACGACTTACCTCACTGCAACACCAAAGAGAAGGATTTTAAATAGATGCGGAAAAGTTATCAGCCCGACAAGATTGAGTAGACGTTGTATTGCAAACGCCATCGAAACAGCAAGTGTTATTGCAAAAACCAATAGGAGAACAAATTTCACTCTAGCATTTGTAGTGAATATTGCTGTTACTATAATACCTATGATTACATTATTTCCTGTTATAAATAGTAATGTTGCTGCTGTAATTGGTCTAACTTCAGATTATTGGCTGTATTCTGCTTTGATTGGAAACTTATATTATACAATTTCTATGTTTATATTTGGTATAGTAATGTTGCCAATTTGGTGGGTACTAACTAAAGCAACTGGTGTAGAGTCAAAAGAACTGCTTTCTAGATTTCTTGCTAACGTGCGTAGCTTATTTACTAGAGAAAAATCGAGCCCAGCTCATGAATATGTTGAAGAGAGCGAAGAAGTTTTTAATTACAATAAGCTTGTTGATACCGATGATTTATTAACTTCTATAAGATGGAATGTGCAAAGCCCAATTGGAGAAAGTGCTCTGCTTTTAGCTGATGATGTAAATAGTATAGTTAATCTTAACTTTGCGTTGCAGGGTAGAGATAATTTAGTATATGAAGGTAGTACACGTTATGAAGTGTATAATAAATTTCAGCCTGAAGGGATATCTTATCAAGACTATAGGCTCAAGTTACGCGAAGCGAACTTTATAAGCTGCGTTAAAAAGCAACATCCTAGTCTGACAGAAGAGCAGATATCTGAATTAAAAGAAAAGGTGGATTTCAGTAGTACTGCTGAATATCTAAAATATAGAGTAATGCATTCAATGATCGATCTTACTCTCTCATATTTAATGAAGTGTGATAATATTACTTTAGATAAAAAAAGAAGAGAAGGTTTGAGTGAATTGATAGAAGATGTTAAAAAGAATGTTAGCACCACTAATGATAACAATATTATAAGCTACCTAGAGAGAAAAGGCTTTAGTGAGCAATTTGCTAGAGATGAGCTCTTACTGCAAATAAAGACAGTAATTGAAGCACTGAGTAAAAGTGATAATGAGCAATGCAGCTTAATAGTTGATAATTGGCGCTTAAGCAAAGAGCTCCATGACCTCATGGAAAGAGAGGAAGGTATACTACATAGTCTCATTGATTTCTGCAAACAAAATAAATGTATCTTTGCAGGAATTGGGAAAAATGATCTTGGTATTGGAGAAAACAGACTCTTTTCAGCGATAATACGTAATCAGATAGGTGGATATCGAACTCTTTATTGTGATTATGAAAAAAGAGATTTTGATTCATTGGCTAAATATGCGTTGACAACGGTTATAGATGGATCGAAAGGTCGTGGATTTGATAGTGAATATAATCATGTTGCATCAATATTTGCAGATTCGGTTAGTCAGTTCAATAATCCATCTGAAGCCCTACAGAATCTTGGAAGAAATAGAGAGCGTAATGAGAGCAGACAATCATGGTTTTTCGCTGCTGCAGGTGAAGAAGTTGAGCTATTTGTGAATAAGATCTTAGCAAATTTTAAAAACGAACCACAGAAATTTTGTCAGAAAGTTTTGTTTCCAGCTACTAATAAATACAATAAGTTGCTAAAAATAGAATGGGAGAAGAACTTGGAAGAAAAATAGAAATCTATATTAGTAAAAATATTGATGCATTAGGAAATATTGATGATTCAGCTCTGAAGAAGTTTTCTAGTGATTTGATAAAAGAAACGTATGAAAAGGTTCATGATATAAATGATTTTGATGTCAAAAAGACAGAACAAGATTTACATAGGATTTTAAAAAGTACAGAGGCATACCTTCGTTCATATGAGAACAGAATTAAAAACAACGGTAAATTATCTTGCACATGCTCAGCTTTATTTTCTGTGGGGAGTGCTATAACAAAGGTAATGTATTATCTTTGGGCAGGGTTTGACTATTTAGTCTTTTTGGCTAAAGCGTACAATATAGATAAATCTGGAGATACCAGTGCAAGAGCGTATGTACACATAATCAGAAACTGTCACTGTGAAAGTAGTGTGAAGGCGCAAAATGTATTGGTTCATGCATTAGAAATTGCCAAAGAACATGACAGCAGTTTCAAAAGAAATAGTTTGTACGAAGGCAATGAGGATAGATATAAAGAAAAAATCATCTCATATTTTCAATCCAAGCAATATATACGTGCATTAGATAGAACAATTGCTCAAATTGAAAATAAACACTTGGTAACAATTTTGAAAGCTGTAGGCTACGAAGATGATGCTAATAAAATGGCACAAGAAATCAAAGATTTTTTATGTGATTTAAAGAATTTAAATTGTGTAGACTTGAGAGAAAAATATTATCAAGGCAACTTATATCAAGAAAGCAAATTATACAAAATCAATAATCAAGTTAGTACGATAATTGATGAAATTGTAAGGTGTCATAAGTGGCATCATGGAATAGAGGACTTAGAGCTAAAATTAAAAATCAACCATAATATTTTTGAAGTCAGAGTTAACAATGATTTTTCTAAGTTACGTGAGAAAAACTTTAACAAACGCTCTAAAGAAAGGACATATCTAGGTAGAGCTATGTTACTTATTGGGTTTATAATTTCAATGGAGCTTATAGGTAGAATATCATCAGGTCAGACCATGCCATTGCCTTTACTTTGCGGTTTTATAGTATTTGGACCATTGGCACTCTTGTGTGGTGCATTGTTATATGAAATAACAACCTATTTAGTGAGAGGAGCATTTTTTACTTTTGGAGTGCCAGTTGTGTTAGAGGAGCTATTTAAATTCATTGTTAAAAACAGTTTAATGCAGAAGTTATTAGATGTGGCATTATCGTTTGGTAATGGTGCTTTCTTAGGTGTTGAAAAGAGTGCTGTGCAATCTTTTATATTTGAAGATGCAACAAAATTTGACTCACTAAGTGATATAAATGAGCTTACACTGATAAGAGAACAGGAAAAGGCAAAGTGTACAAATGAAGTAGCTGATAAAGTTGTAGCTACTGCTTTATCTGCAATTTTGATACAGCCAACAACTAGTGAGCAGGAAGGTTTAGTTGTAATAGTTTAGACTTGATCTGACAAGCAAACAAAGTAAGATAAAAATATAGACAAGTTTTAAAGGAGTGTCAGATATGAATACAACACAAGAAAAAATACTAAAACCAAAGTTGGGATTGCTAGAACTTGCAAAGCAATTAGGAAATGTATCACAGGCGTGTAAAGTAATGGGATATTCAAGGGATACATTTACCGCTTCAAAGAACTGTATGAAACAGGAGGAGAAGAGGCTTTACACGAGATAAGCAAAAGCAAGCCATTGTATGCAAATAGAGTGTCGGAGGATATAGAAAAAGCAGTAGTTGAAATAGCAATAGAGTTTCCAGCATACGGACAAGAAAGAGCAGCAAACGAACTGAAAAAGAGAGGAATTCTCATCTCTGCAAGTGGAATAAGATCAGTGTGGCAAAGAAACGATCTTGAAAATTTTAAAAAGAGGTTAAAGGCATTAGAAGCAAAAGTAGCTCAGGATGGTATCATTTTAACAGAAGAACAGATAACAGCTCTAGAAAAGGCTAAGGAAGAAAAAGAGGCCCATGGAGAAATTGAAACAGAGCATCCAGGATACTTAGGTAGCCAAGACAGTTATTATGTTGGTAATATCAAAGGTATTGGACGAATTTACCAGCAAACCTTTGTTGATACCTATTCCAGAGTTGCTTTTGCTAAGCTTTACACAGAAAGGACTGCTATCACAGCTGCAGATCTTCTTAATGATAGGGTAGTACCGTTCTTTGATGAACAGAAAGTATCATTGCTACGTGTTTTGACGGATCGT